>NZ_JBYCLC010000173.1:0-9409 GCF_057473685.1 Mycobacterium sp. TH-M116
CCCCCCCCCCCTCCCCCCCCCCTCCTTCTCCTCCCCCCCCCCCCCCCCCCCCCCCCCCCCCCCTCCCCCCCCCCCCCCCCTCCCCCCCCCCCCCCCCCCCGCCTGCAGTTACCGATTGAAACGACCTTCGAGGGATTGATGGACCAACAGAACACCCGCACCGACATCACCGTCAACGTCGATGGTTTCTGGATGCTCCAGGCTCTTTTGGACATCCGGCACGTCGCGCCCGAGTTGCGGTGTCGCCCCTTCGTGTCCACCGACTCCAACGACTGGCTCAACGAACATCCCGGCATGGCGGTGATGCGCGAGCAGGGCATCGTCGAGAACGACAAGGTGAACGAGCAAGTGGCCGCCCGCATGCGGGTGCTCGCCGCGCCGGATCTCGAAGTCGTCGCGCTGCTGTCGCGGGGCAAGCTCCTCTACGGCGTGGTCGAAGACGAGGATCAGCCGCCCGGCTCGCGCGACATCCCCGACAACGAGTTCCGGGTGGTGCTGGCCCGGCGCGGCCAGCATTGGGTGTCGGCGGTTCGGGTCGGCGGCGACATCACGGTTGACGACGTCGCCGTCGCCGACAGCGCCTCGATCGCCGCGCTGGTGATGGACGGCTTGGAGTCGATCCACCACGCGGAGCCTGCGGCGATCAACGCGGTGAACGTCCCCCTCGAGGAGATGCTCGAGGCCACCAAGTCGTGGCAGGAATCGGGCTTCAACGTGTTCTCCGGCGGCGATTTGCGACGCATGGGCATCAGTGCAGCCACGGTGGCCGCGTTGGGACAGGCACTGTCCGACCCGGCGGCCGAGGTCGCGGTGTACGCACGTCAGTACCGGGACGACGCGAAGGGCCCCAGCACCTCCGTACTGTCGCTCAAGGACGGGTCCGGAGGCCGGATCGCGATGTACCAGCAGGCGCGGACGGCGGGTTCGGGGGAGGCGTGGTTGGCCATCTGCCCGGCCACGCCCCAGCTCGTGCAGGTGGGCATCAAGACGGTACTGGACACCCTTCCTTACGGCGAGTGGAAAACCCACAGCAGGGTTTGACCCCGGACACGAAACAGAGAGTTTACCAATGCTTTCGCGCACAACATGCGGCCAGGATGCGGACACGGCATACTTCTCTGAAACCGTTAGCAAATTCCCATCGAGTGTCACCACCACCACTCTTGAACGCGAGGCAAAGCAGATGAGAATCGAATCAGTCCAACGGCACATACCGGGAGGCGGCGCGGCCTCGGGCAATGCACGGGCCGGTGCCTGCGCGTGGCTGAAGACACCGGGTGACACAGCAACCATGGCGGGGGGTGCAGGGCGATGACCGCGGTAGTCGAAGCGCCACAGACTGACGTCGAGGGAGTCGCACAGCCTCGCGCGGTCGTCGTCGGCATCATGGCCGGTACGGGCGTGCAGGTCGGCGTGTTGTTGGATGCCAATGCCCCCGTCTCGGTGATGACCGATCCGCTGTTGAAGGTGGTCAACAGCCGGCTCAGGGAACTCGGCGAGGACACACTCGAGGCAACCGGCCGCGGCCGGTGGGCGCTGTGTCTGGTCGACGGTACGCCGCTACGGGCCACCCAGTCACTGACCGAGCAGGACGTCTACGACGGCGACCGACTCTGGATCCGGTTCATTTCCGACACTGAGCGCCGATCACAGGTCATCGAACACATCTCGACGGCCGTCGCGGCGAATCTCAGCAAACGATTCGCTGCGATCGATCCGGGTACGGCGGTGCAAGTCGGTGCCTTTATGGTCGCGATCGGCGTCACCGCCGCGTCAGCGCTGATGGGCTGGTGGCGCTGGGACCACAATTCGTGGTTGCCCACCGTCTATGGCGCGCTGATCGGGGCCGTCGTCATGGCGGTCGCCGTGATGCTGCTGGTGCGGGCCAAGACGCCGGCCGAGCGACTCGTCGGCGATACCATGCTGCTGAGTAGCCTCGCGCCACTCGCGGTCGCGGCCGCCGGGGCTCCTCCGGGCGGTGCGGGATCCCCGCAGGCAGTGCTGGGCTTCGGCGTCCTGACCGTTGCCGCCGCGCTGATCCTGCGCTTCACCGGTCGGCGACTGGCGATATACACCACGATCGTCACGATCAGCCTGGTGGCTACGGTCGCCAGCCTGGCGCGGATGGTCGCGATGATCAGCACCGTGACGATGTTCGCCTGCATCGTGCTGGCGTGCGTGTTCGCCTACCACGCGGCGCCGGCCTTGTCCCGGCGCCTGGCCGGGATCCGGCTGCCCGTCTTCCCGTCGGCCACCAGTCGTTGGGTCTTCGAGGCTCGCCCCGACCTACCCACCACAGTGGTGCGCTCCGAAGGAGGCCCGCCGGTGTTGGAGGGACCGGCGTCGGTCCGCGATGTGGTGCTGCAGGCCGAGCGCGCTCGGTCGTTCTTGACAGGACTGCTGCTCGGGCTGGGCGCGCTGACGGTGTTCTCCCTGACCGTCCTCTCCGACCCGCGTTCCGGGCAGCGCTGGCTGCCGCTGCTGCTGACCGGCTTCATCGCAGGCTTTTTGATGCTGCGCGGCCGCTCCTACGTCGATCGCTTGCAGTCGGTCACCCTGGCCGGAACGTCCGTGATCATCGTCGCGGCAGTGGTGGCGAGGTACGCGATGACTCTGCAATCCTCGATGGCGATCTCCATCAGCGTGGCGATACTCGTGCTGCTTCCGGCTGCTGGCCTGACCGCGGCCGCGGTCGTGCCCAACACCATCTACAGCCCCCTGTTCCGCAAGTTCGTGGAGTGGATCGAATACCTCTGCCTGATGCCGATCTTCCCACTGGCATTGTGGTTGATGAATGTCTATGCAGCGATCCGATACCGCTGATCGGAACGTCCGGCGAGGTCGCACTACCCGTGTGACCGTCGCCGCGCTCCTACTCACCTCGGGTGCGTTGGCCGGCCTTCCACCGGCCTATGCCATCTCCCCGCCGACGATCGACCCGGCCGCCGTGCCACCCGACGGTCCGCCCGGACCGCCGGCGCCGATGAAGCAGACTGCCTACTGCACCGAAGTCGGCGTCCTGCCTGGCAGCGACTTCAAGGTGCCGCCGCGATACATGGAGATGCTGAACCTCCCCGAGGCGTGGCAGTTCGGCCGGGGCGCCGGCGTGAAGGTTGCCGTGATCGACACGGGCGTGACCCCGCACCCCCGGCTTCCCCACCTGATCCCCGGGGGGGACTACATCATGGGCGGGGACGGCCTGTCCGACTGCGACGCGCACGGAACCATTGTCGCGTCGATGATCGGTGCAGCGCCGGCCAGCGGGGCGGTGCCGTTGCCCCCGGCCCCACGCAAACCGGTCACCATTCCCACCACCGAGCCACCGGCGAAAGCGCCGCCGCCACAGACGGTGACGTTGTCCCCACTGCCGCAGACCGTGACGATGGTCCCCGGTGAGCCCGAGTTCCCGCCGCCGTTCGGCGCACCTCCGCCTCCTCCGCCGCCGGCCCCCGGGGCGGAGCCACCTGCTGCGCCTGCTGCGCCGCCGGCCCCGGGGGCGGAGCCACCCGCTGCGCAGGCGCCGGCCGCCAACCGCGGGGACAGCGGCACGGTGACGCTACCGGGCTACCCGGGCGGGAGGCACGTGATCCAGGTCGACCACCCACGCGCGCCGCATCCGCTCCTCCCGGCGCTGCCCACGCCACCGGGCGCGCCGACGCAGGCATCCGACGCCTACAGCGGGATCGCACCCGACGTCGACATCATCTCGATCCGGCAGTCCAGCGACGCGTTCGGCCTCAAGGACGCTTACACCGGCGACGAGGATCCTCAGACTCGGGCAAAAATTGACAACGTCGAGACGATGGCGCGTGCGATTGTGCACGCCGCGGACCTGGGCGCACAGGTGATCAACCTCTCCGATGTGACCTGCATGAGCGCGCGCAACGTCATCGATCAGCGATCGCTGGGAGCTGCGGTCCGCTACGCAGCGGTCGATAAGAACGTGGTCATCGTGGCTGCCGCCGGCGACAGCAGCAAAAAAGACTGCAAGCAGAATCCGCTGTTCGACCCGCTGCAGCCCGACGATCCGCGCGACTGGAACGCCGTCACCACCGTCGTGACGCCGTCGTGGTTCAGCGACTACGTCCTGACTGTCGGGGCCGTCAACAATGACGGCCGTCCGCTCACCCAAGGCGGTCAGGGGCAGGGCCCGTCGAGTATCGCCGGGCCCTGGGTCGGCATCGCCGCCCCAGGTACCGATGTCATCGGACTCTCGCCGCGCGACGACGGTCTGATCAACGCGATCGACGGCCCGGACAACACGCTGCTGGTTCCGAGCGGCACCAGCTTCTCGACTGCGATCGTGTCCGGCGTGGCCGCCCTGGTGCGGGCGAAATATCCCGAGCTGTCGTCCCACCAGATCATCAACCGGTTGACCCGGACGGCCCGGGCGCCCGCGCGCGGCGTGGACAATCAGGTCGGGTACGGTGTTGTTGATCCGGTGGCCGCTCTGACGTGGGATGTGCCCGAAGGTCCGGTAAAGCCGCCGCAAAGACTTTCGGCGCCGCTGAACATACCCAAGCCGGCACCGCCTCGCGACCAGGTGCCTGTCTGGGTAGCCGCGGGGGGGCTGACCGGGGCGCTGCTGATAGGCGGCGCGGTGTTCGGTGTCACGATGTTGATGAAGCGATCGCGTAAGCAGCGATGAGGGCGGGACGGTAATGAAGGCTCAGCGCAGATTCGGTTTGTCGTTGTCCTGGCCGCGGGTCACCACGGTTTTCGTGGCCGACATCGCGATCCTGATCGTGGCAAGCCACTGCCCCGACTCCTGGCAGGCCGAGCACCATGTGGCCTGGTGGGTCGGCGTGGGGCTCGCGGTGCTGGTCACTCTGCTGTCGCTGGTCACCTACCACGGGATCACGGTGATCTCGGGCTTGGCCGCTTGGGTGTGGGACTGGTCCGCCGACCCAGCCACCGCGTTGGCCACGGGGTGCACGCCCGCCGTCGACTACCAGCGCCGTTTCGGGCGTGACAAAATCGGTCTTCGCGAGTATGACGGCCACTTGGTCGCAGTGATCGGGATCGACGGCGGAGAAGACGATTCGGCGGCGCGCCACCGCCACAGGGCGAGTTCGGCCACGCTGCCGATCCAGGCGATTGCCGCGCAGCTGCAGCAGTTCGACATCCACCTCGACGATGTCGACGTCGTCACCGTGAAAGTGCGCCGCGGAGGAAACGCGGCGGAGTTGTCGGCACTCGAAGACTGGGGCCCCGAGGAATGGGGGTTGGTGGGCGATCGGCCCACGACGTATGTGCGCAAAACCTGGCTGGTGTTGCGGATGGACCCCCAACGCAATGTCGCCGCCGTGGCGGCGCGCGATTCGCTGGCGTCGACGCTGGTGGCGGCCACCGAAAGGATCGCCCAGGATCTCGACGGGCAGTCCTGTGTGGCCAAGCCGTTGACCGCCGACGAACTCGCCGAGGTCGACAAAGCCGTGCTGGCCGATCTCGAAGCGACGTGGAGCCGTCCCGGGTGGCGCCATCTCAAGCATTTCAACGGATTCGCGACCAGCTTCTGGTTGACGCCGTCGGACATCACCACTGAGTCGCTGGAAGAACTCCTTCGCACCGACGACGAAACCGTCGACGCTGTCGTGATCACCATCCGGCTCAACACCCGCGATGGGCAGCCCCGGCTGTCGGCCTGGGTGCGCTACCACAGCGAGGGCCGGCTGCCCAAGAAGCTTTCCGCGGGCCTCAACCGGCTCAGCGGCCGCCAACTGGCCGCGGTGCGCGCCAGCCTGCCCGCCCCGACGCCCCGGCCTCTACTGGCCGTACCGAGCCGTGAATTCCTCCACGGCGACGACTTGGTGCTGCCGGTGGGCCAGGTGCGGGAGGACGCCGAAAGCGTGCCGACGGGGCAATGACACGCCCGCAAACCACCGCCGAAGACGCCCGTAACGCCATGGTCGCCGGGTTGTTGGCCTCCGGAATTTCGGTCAATGGGCTGCAGCCAAGCAATAACGCGCAGGTGGCGGCGCAGATGTTCACCACCGCAACCAGCCTTGACCCGACGATGTGCGACGGCTGGTTGGCGCGGATCCTGGCCGGTGAGCAGAGCATCGAAGTGTTGTCCGGAGCCTGGGCGGCGGTCAGGACCTTTGGGTGGGAAACCCGTCGCCTCGGTGTCACGGATCTGCAGTTTCGGCCCGAGGTCTCTGACGGGCTGTTCCTGAAGCTCGCGGTCACCAGCGTCGAGTCGTTGGCGTGTGCCTACGCCGCCGTTCTGGCCCAGGCCAAGCGCTACGAGGAAGCGGCGAAGCTGCTGGACGGGATCGATTCGCGTCATGCCTTCGACGAGGAACTGGTCAACTACGTGCGCGGGGTGCTCTTCTTCCGCACCGGACGGTGGCCCGAGGTGCTCGCCCAATTTCCGGAGGGAAAGACTTGGCGCCACCCCGAGTTGAAGGCGGCGGGCGCGGCGATGGCCACCACCGCGCTGGCGTCGCTCGGCGTCTTCGAGGAGGCATTCCGGCGCGGAGAGGACGCCATCGCGGGTGACAGGGTGCCGGGAGCGGCCAACATCGCGCTGTACACCCAAGGCATGTGCCTGCGACATGTCGGTCGCGAGGAAGAGGCCGTCGAACTCCTGCGACGGGTGTACTCCCGCGACCCGAAGTTCACCCCGGCTCGGGAAGCGTTGGACAACCCCAACTTCCGGCTGATCCTGACCGATCCGGAGACCATCGAGGCCCGCACCGACCCCTGGGATCCCGACAGCGCGCCGACCCGCGCTCAGGCGGAGGCCGCGCGCCACGCGGAGGCGGCGGCGAAGTACCTGGCCGAAGGGGATGCCGAGCTCAATGCAATGCTCGGCATGGAACGCGCCAAGCGCGAGATCAAGCTCATCAAGTCGACGACCAAGGTGAACCTGGCCCGCGCCAAGATGGGGCTCCCGGTACCGGTGACCTCGCGTCACACCTTGTTGCTGGGCCCTCCCGGCACCGGAAAAACTTCGGTGGCAAGAGCTTTCAGCAAGCAACTGTGCGGCTTGACGGTGCTGCGCAAGCCGGTCGTGGTAGAAACCAGCCGTACCAAGCTGCTCGGCCGGTACATGGCTGATGCGGAGAAGAACACCGAGGAAATGCTCGAAGGCGCTCTGGGGGGTGCGGTCTTCTTCGACGAGATGCACACCTTGCACGAAAAGGGCTACTCGCAGGGGGACCCGTACGGTAACGCGATCATCAACACGCTGCTGCTCTACATGGAGAACCACCGCGACGAGTTGGTGGTTTTCGGCGCGGGCTACGCCAAGGCGATGGAGAAGATGCTCGACGTGAACCAGGGCCTGCGGCGGCGCTTTTCGACGGTGATCGAATTCTTCAGTTACACCCCGCCCGAGTTGGTCGCACTGACCAAGCTGATGGGGGAGGAAAACGAAGACGTCATCACCGACGAGGCGGCCCACGCGTTGCTCCCGTCGTACACGAAGTTCTACCACGAAGAGAGTTTCTCCGAAGACGGGGACCTGATTCGCGGGATCGACATCTTGGGCAATGCGGGATTTGTGCGCAACGTCGTGGAGAAGGCCCGCGACCACCGCAGCTTCCGTTTGGATGACGACGATCTGGACGTGGTGCTCTCCAGCGATCTCACCGAGTTCAGCGAGGCGCAACTGCGCCGTTTCAAAGAGCTGACCGGCGAGGACCTCGCCGAGGGCCTCAGCGCGGCCGTGGCCGAGAAGAAGCCGGATTAGGTCGGGACCGCTGGAGCGGCCAGGGCGGCCGGACGTTCCCCAGGCACTTTTCGTGATGTCGGCGTAACGCACCGTTGACTCTCGGCGCCTCGGGGTGTAAATGTTGACACGATAGGCACCTCGCTAGGTGAGGCGTCCACGCGGATACAGGCCACTGACCTCGAACGTCGAAAGACGCCCAGGGTCAGGACAGCTCCTCCCGGATTAAGGGTTGAGCCCAAGTGGCTTCCGGCTCCGGCCGGATACGCCGTGTGGTGCCAAAGCTCTGACGAGAGGGGTGCGGCGTCTCGGGCTTTTCCGCTCGGGCTCACACTCCCGAAGTGCACGTGATGGCATCCGCGCATGCCCCGGCCGCGAGGAGGTGAGGAGCGAAATGATTCCTGGCGATAGTCCGATACCGAGTTCGACGATCATTTCGATCCGACCGTGGCCGCTCTCAACCCCTGAGTAGTTCTGCGGCAAGGGAACTCTCACCCTCTGGTGATCACCGCCGCTGAACGTAGTTCATTCTCCTGCAACTGACTTGCATCAAATACCTAAGGGTAGGGTAAGCTAAGCCGGGAGCCATCATGGCTGAACTTCCGGGACGATCAGCAGCAACCCGCCTGGAATGAATGCCGGCTCGCCTGATAGAAACGATTGTCATTTTCATATAGGGTGCCGTTGTCGGCGCCCACAGGCCTGTGAGGAGACTTGCCGTGCTGTTCGTCACCGCGCAGCCGGAGTCGCTGGCCGCTGCTGCCGCTCGCCTTGCGCAGATCGGTTCAGCGCTTACCGGTGAGCACGCCGCCACCGCTCCGCCGATGACCGGGGTGGTACCTGCCGCTTCCGACATCGTGTCGATGCTGACGGCCGCTCAGTTCGCGCGGCATGCTCAGACTTTCCAGGCATTGAGCGCCCAGGCCGCCGAAATCCACGAAAAGTTCGTGGCCACCTTGGCGGCCGGTGCCGGGTCGTACGCCGCGACCGAGGCGGCCAACGCCGCCGCGGCCCGTTGAACAACTAGGGGCAACAATGCTGGACTTCGCGACGCTGCCGCCCGAAATAAATTCGGCCACCATGTATTCCGGCCCTGGATCCGGTTCGATGCTGGCCGCTGCCGGTGCATGGAACACGATTGCCGCCGAGATGCGTTCGGCCTCGGCGTCGTACAGATCGGTGATCGCGGAGTTGACGAGCACCGGTTGGATGGGTCCGTCGTCGATGTCGATGCTGGCCGCGGCCACGCCGTACGTGACCTGGCTGGACACCGCCGCCACCGGGGCCGAGCAGACCGCGGGCCAAGCTTTCGCGGCCGCGACGGCCTTCGAGTCGGCGTTCGCGGCGACGGTCCCGCCGCCCGTTGTCAGCGCCAACCGCGCACAGCTGGCGATGTTGGTGGCCACCAACGTCTTCGGCCAGAACACTCCGGCGATCGCGGCCAACGAAGCCCAGTACGCCGCCATGTGGGCCCAGGACGCCTCCGCGATGAACGGCTACGCCAGCGCTTCGGCGACGGCCACCCAATTGACTCCGCTCACCGCTCCGCCGAACGGTAGCCAGACCGACGGGGTCGCCAACCAGGCCGCGGCGGTCACCCAGGCGGGACATACGGCGGCCGGCGCCGTGCAGTCAAGCCTCACGCCGGCGACGTCGACGGCATCGTCGTCGTTGTCGTGGGGATCGGTGTCGTCGTGGCTGGCCGCCACGTTGAACGACACGAACGCCTCGGCT
>NZ_JBYCLC010000174.1:0-6743 GCF_057473685.1 Mycobacterium sp. TH-M116
TGGGCTACGAGGTGATCGTCAGCCGCCTCGACGACGAGGCCAACATCGCCCCGTGGCTGCGGGCGGCACACCGCTACGGCGCCAAGGTGAAGTGGGCCGAGGTGGACATCGAGACCGGTGAGCTGCCGACCTGGCAGTGGGAGAGCCTGGTGGGCAAGTCCACCAGGCTCGTCGCGGTCACCTCGGCGTCGGCGACGCTGGGCACGGTCACCGATCTGCGGGCGATGACCAAACTGGTACACGACGTCGGCGGGCTGGTGGTGCTGGACCATTCCGCCGCCGCGCCCTACCGACTGCTCGACGCCAAGGAGACCGACGTCGACGTGATGGCGGTGAACGCCGCCGCCTGGGGCGGTCCGCCTGTGGGGGCGATGGTGTTCCGCGATCCCGAAATGATCAACTCGTTCGCCTCGATCTCCACCAACCCGCGGGCGGCCGGCCCGGCGCGGCTCGAGCTCGGCGCACACCAGTTCGGTCTGCTGGCCGGGGTGGTCGCCAGCATCGAGTACCTCGCGGCCCTCGACGAATCCGCCCGCGGCACCCGGCGCGAACGCCTGCCGCTGTCCATGCAGTCCGCCATTTCCTACCTGAACCACGTCTTCGACTACCTGATGGTGTCGCTGCGTTCCCTGCCGCTGGTGATGCTGATCGGCCAGCCCGAGGCGCGGATACCGGTGGTCAGCTTCGCCGTGCAGGACGTGCCCGCCGAGCGGGTGATGCAGCGACTCACCGACAACGGGATCCTGGCCGTCATCGACGAGAACTCGCGCGCCCTCGATATCCTGGGCGTCAACGACATCGGCGGCGCCGTCACCGTCGGGCTGGCGCACTACTCGACGACAGCCGAGGTCGACCAGTTGGTGCGTGCGCTGGCGTCCTTGGGCTAACTGCTCCACCGCGAACGTAACGGCACTGAGAAAATCCGGCCCAAAATTCGCAGCCACGTTACGCTCGCGAGCGCATTCCTAAACGGTCAGCAGGATTTTCCCGGTCACCTTGCCATCCAGCAGCCGGCGGTGCGCGTCAGCGGCCCGCCCGATGGGCAGCCGCGCGCCGATCACCGGCCGCACCCGGCCGTCGGCAAGCATGGGCCACACCGAGTCCCGCACCGCCCGCACGATCTCGGTCTTGCTGTTCGGCCCGCTCACCGGCCGGCCCCGCAGCGTGGTGCCGATCACCCGCAACCGCTTGACCAGCAGCTTGCCGAGGTTGAGCTCGCCTGTGACCCCGCCCTGCATGCCGATGACGACCAGTTGCCCGTCGGTGGCCAGCGCGTCGAGGTTGCGGTCCAGGTAGGCCGCGCCCATGATGTCGAGGATCACGTCTGCGCCGCCGGTCTCCTCGCGCAGCCGGGCGACGAAGTCCTCGTCGCGGTAGTTGATCAGGATCTCGGCGCCCAGCTCGCGGCAGAACTCGAGCTTGTCCGCCGATCCGGCGGTGACGGCCACCCGGGCGCCCAGTGCCCGCGCAACCTGGATGGCGTGGCTCCCGATGCCGCTGGACCCGCCGTGGACCAACAACAGCCGGCCCTCGCGCAGGTGGGCGGTCATCACCACGTTCGACCACACGGTGCACGCCACTTCCGGCAACCCGGCGGCGTCGATCAGGTCGACACCGTCGGGGATCGGCAGCACCTGCCCGGCGGGGACGGCGACATACTCGGCGTACCCGCCGCCGGCCAGCAGCGCGCAGACCTCTTGTCCCACAGACCATTCGGCCACACCGGGACCGATCTCGGCGACGACGCCGGAGACCTCCATGCCGATGGTCTCGCTGGCGCCCGGCGGGGGTGGGTACTTCCCGGCGGCCTGCAGGATGTCGGCCCGGTTGACCCCGGCGGCCGCCACCTTGATCAGCACCTCGCCGGCGCCGGCGGACACGTCGGCAACGTCCTGCCAGGGGAGCAGGTCGGAGGATTCGGCGACAATGGCGCGCATGCCGGCCACGCTACTAGTCCCGTTACGCTGGTCAGCGGTGGCGTGGCAGAGCGGCCTAATGCACTCGCCTTGAAAGCGAGAGACGGCTAACACCGTCCGGGGGTTCAAATCCCTCCGCCACCGCGGTTCAGAAGATTTTCATGCCTCGGGTTCTTCACGTGCAGTCGACCGAAGCTCCGCCCCCGGGCTCAGCCGGCGGGGATCTCGGCGGCGATCCTGTCCATCAGTGCGGTGTAGCGGCGCAGCTCGGGATCCCGGCCCGGCTTGCCGCTGCTGATGACGCCGCCCGCGAGGCCGCGCTGCGGGTCGGCCCACATCGCGATGTTGGCCAGGCCCAGGTTGCCGAACGCCTCCGGCGCGCGGCGCCCGAACGGCCCGAAGCGGTTCGTCCCGAGCATGTACCCGGTGCCCCAGCGGGCCGGCATCAGCCCCGTCGCGACGTCCGGCCGCAATCGCCGGCACTGCGCCACGGCGGCGCGCAGGGTGGCCTCGCTCAATACCCGCACGCCGTCGAGTTCGCCGCCGCGGCGCAGGATTTCGGCGAACCGGGACAGCTCGTCGGCGGTCGATATCGTGTTCGACGACGGCACGATGGTCGTCAGGAACATCGGGGTGTTGGTGTAGGGGATGACCTCGTGCACGGTTCCGCCGATCGCCTTGCGGAAGATCTTCGCCACGACCGGCGGCACCGGGCGGCCGGTCGCCTGGCTCGGCGCGACCAGCGGCACGTCGTGCTTGGCCACCCCGAAGTTGGTCCACCGGAAGCCCAGCGGGTCGAGGATCTCGGTGGCCAGGACCTCGCGGATCTCCGTGCCGGTGGCCCGCCAGACGATCTCGCGGATCAGCGGTCCCCAGGTCAGCGCGTGGTACATGTGCACCAGGCCCGGCCGGTAGAGCGGGCGCAGCTCGGCGAGCTTCTCGCACGCGTAGTCGTGGTCGTCGGCTCGGGTGACGTCCGGCCGCGGCCCGGTGGCAAACGGCAGGCCGGCGCTGTGGGTCATCACGTGCCGGATCGTGATGCGATCCTTGCCGTGACGGGTGAAGGTGGGCAGGTACTGGCAGACCCGGTCGTCGAGCGAGAAGGCACCGCGTTCGACGAGCATGTGGACCACCGTCGCGGCGATGCCCTTGGCCGCCGAGTACACGCAGAACGGCGTGTCTGTGTCGACCGGAACCTTCTCGGCGTCCGGCGGATCTGTCGGGGCGTTGCCCCACCCGTGGCCGATCGCCCGGTTGAGCACCACCCGCCCGTTGTGCCGCAGGCACACCTGGATCGCCGGGTGCATGCCGCCCGCATACCAGTGCCGCGCGGCCTGCCAGATGCGTTCGACGGCAGCCTGGTCGATCCCGGAGTGGTCCTCTGCGCCGATCGCGGTTACCGAGTCCAGGTCCTCGGGCACGCGGATTCTGCCGTCGGGTGTGGTCACCTCAGCGAGGGTACGTGTCTCACTCGCCGGTGAACCGGGCCGGTCGTTTCTCGAACGTCGCCGAGATGCCCTCGGTCAGGTCCTTCGACGGCAGGAACGCGGCGTTCCAGGCGGCGACGTAGCGCAGGCTCTCCGAGACCGCCGCGATGCGTTGCTGGTCGAGCACGTCCTTGACGCCGTGCACGGTCAGGGGCGGGTTGGCGGCGATCTCGGCCGCGGTGGCGTGCGCGGCGGCCAGGGTCGCCTCGGCGTCGTCGAACACCTCGTTGACCAGACCGATCTTCTCGGCGCGCGCGGCGTCGATGTCCTTGCCGGTGAGGGCGAGCTCGCGCAGGTGGCCGTCGCTCAGGATCATCGGCAGCCGGGCCAGGCTGCCGACGTCGGCGACGATCGCCAGCTTGACCTCGCGCACCGAGAACTTCGCGTCGGTGCTGGCGTAGCGGATGTCGACCGCGGAGATCAGGTCGACGCCGCCGCCGATGCACCAGCCGTGCACCGCGGCGATGGTGGGGGTGCGGCAGTCGGCGACGGCGCTGATCGCGTTCTGCATGCGCCTGATCTCGGCGTGGAACTCCGCCCGGGGGCGGGCCAGCGCGTCACCGGCGAGCAGCGCGGTGAACGTACCCCCCATCGCGGGCACGTCCAGGCCGTAGCTGAAGTTGCGGCCGGATCCGGTGATCACGATGGCCCGCACGTTGTGGTCGGCGTCCAGGGCGGCGAACAGCTCGGGCATCTCCGACCAGAACGCCGGCCCCATCGCATTGCCTTTGCCGGGTCCGACCAGCGTCACCCGCGCGACGTGGTCCTGGATCTCGACGGCGACCGATTCGTACGCTCTTGCTTCGTGGGCCATGCCGAGACCGTAGCGTGGCCCACATGCCCCATGATCTGCGACCCGGACCAGACTCCCCGCCGATCGACGAGCTGGAAAGCGCCGAGGCCTGCCTGGCGGTGCTGGCGCACGTCGTGCACCCGATCGCCGGCGACGACCTGTCCCGCAAGACGCCGTGTTCCGACTACGACGTGGGGCAGCTGACCGGGCATCTGCTGAACTCCGTCAGGGCGCTCGGGGGCATGGTGGGGGCCGAGATCCCGCCATGCGACGACACCGACGCGGTGGAGCGGCAGCTCGTGACCGCGGCCCGCCCGGCGCTGGACGCCTGGCGCCGCCGCGGTCTGGACGGCAGCGTGGCTTTCGGCACGGGGGAGATGCCGGCCCGGGACGCCTGCGCCGCGTGGTCGCTCGAATTCCTGGTCCACGCCTGGGATTACGCCACCGCCGTGGGCCGTGACGTCGATGTCCCCGCACCGCTGGCCGAGTACGTGCTGGAGCTGGGACACCGGATCATCAGGCCCGAGCTGCGCGCCAGGGCCGGCTTCGACGACCCGGTCGAGGCGCCCGAGGGGGCCGGCGCGCTGCAACGGTTGGTCGCGTTCACCGGCCGCAACCCGGCCCGCCGAGCGCGTCCGGTGTGAAACGAGGGCGTTGAGTGTGAGCTGAGGGCCGGCCCCATCGGCGTGTCGCCGCCGTGGACGCTCACTCGACGCGCGGTCCTGCGGGCTACACCCGTTCGAGATAGAAGTAGTAGTAGCGCCCTATCCCGTCCTGGAAATCCAGGACGCCCTTTCCGTTCATGATGCCCATCACCGCGTCGTCGTCGATCTTCTTGAAGTGGTCGTGCACGGGTTGGCCGTCATAGACCATCGTGGCGGTGACCTCGCCGCGGAACTCCTCGCGCCACAGGCTGGCCTCGCCCTTGCCCATCTCCACGTTGGAGAACTTGTTGCCGTCGGCGTCCAGGCAGACCAGCGGCTGCACGTCGCGCGCCGACGTGAACGTCTTGCCGAACCAGCCGGCCTTCTCCAGCCGGCCGTTCATCTTGTGACCGGTGACGAACTCGCCGCCCTTCCACTCGCCGAGCATCTGCTCGATGGTCGCGGGTTCGAGGGTCGCCCAGAACTCGTCGAGCTCGGCGTCGGGGATCTCACCGGCGTGTTCCTTGAGTTCGGTGAACTTCTTGCGGGCCAGGTCCACGGTCTCTCCTCAGGGTGCGGTGTGGGAGGGTGCGGTGCGGGCAATCCAGTCGCGGGCGAACCGCAACAGGGCGTCGTTTTCCTCGGGCGCCCCGATGGTGATCCGCACGCCGTCGGGCGCGAACGGGCGCACCACCACGCGCGCGGCGGCCGCCTGCTGCACGAAGTCCCTGGTGCGAGAACCCAGCGGCAGCCAGACGAAGTTGGCCTGCGACGGCGCCACGGTGAATCCGGCGTCGCGCAGCCCGGTGCCGACCCGCGTGCGCTCGGCGACCACCGCGTCGGTGCGGGCCAGCAGTTCGTCGGCGGCGTCCAGCGCGGCGATCGCGGCGGCCTGCGAGACGCTCGTCACCGAAAAGGGCACGAACACCTGGTCCAGCGCGGTGATCAGCTCCGGCCGACCCACCGCATAGCCCACCCTCAGGCCCGCCAGCCCGTATGCCTTCGAAAAGGTCCGCAGCACAACGACATTGCTGCGGCTGCGGGCCAGTCCCAGGCTGTCCGGGACCATGCCGTCACGGATGTATTCGACGTAGGCCTCGTCGATGACGATCAGGATGTGGGGCGGCACGGCCTCGACGAACCGTGCCAGCGCGTCGGGCTCGACCACCGTGGACGTCGGATTGTTGGGGTTGCAGACGAAGATCAGTCGGGTGCGTTCGGTGATCGCGGCCAGCATCGCGTCGAGGTCGTAGGTGTGGTCGGTCAACGGCACTTTGACCGACGTCGCACCCGAGACCTGGACCAGCGGTGGGTAAAGCTCGAAGCTGTGCCAGCCCATCACCACCTCGTCGCCGGGCGCTGCGGTGATCTGGACGAGCTGCTGGCACAGGCTGACCGAGCCACAGCCGACCGTGACCTGTTCGGGGCCGAAGCCGGCGCCCAGATGCTGCGCCAGCGTCGCCTTCAGCGCGACGCAGGCGTTGTCGGGATACCGGTTGATACTGTCGGCGGCCCGCTCGATGGCCGCGCGCACGCTGGGCAGCGGCCCGAACACCGTCTCGTTGCTGGCCAGCTTGATCGACCCCGGCACCGTCTTGCCGGGCACGTAGACCGGAAGCCCGAGCAGCTCGGGGCGCAGGCGGGCGGTCACTTCGACAGCATATGTCGCGGCTGTGTACGCTATGCCTCCGGCGGTTCCGCGAGACCGGAAAGGGGTCGGGTACCCTCAGAAAGTCCGATGGAGGCGTGCCAGAGCGGCCGAATGGGGCTCACTGCTAATGAGTTGTCCCCCTCAAAGGGGACCGGAGGTTCAAATCCTCTCGCCTCCGCCAGGAGCACACACAACTGAACACATGCGCCCGTAGCTCAACGGATAGAGCATCTGACTACGGATCAGAAGGTT
>NZ_JBYCLC010000175.1:0-7226 GCF_057473685.1 Mycobacterium sp. TH-M116
AAAACTGCCCACCGTCGCCTGGATCAACCAACCAACCCCCGAAGCACTCATCAAATCCGCGTAAGAAACTGTCTCACCAGCCTTGACATGTTCCGCGGCGAAATGTCTGGATGTACGACCCACGGCAGAAACCATGACCTCGCCGGGGGCGCAACCAAGCGAATCGGGCACTCCGGCGTCAGCTACCGCGGGGACGCTGATCAACTGCCAATGTCCGCTTTCTTCGGCGAGTAGCACCCCTATCAAGTCCTCTGGGTGCCCACCTCGTACCTATTACGAATACGGAGGCGCCGGGCTCGGTGCGGGTCAGCAGTGTGCTCCGGAACTCAGCGACTACCCGGCGGCGGTAGGTCGGCGAGTCGGCCTCGGTCATGTTCTTCACTACGTCGTCAACTATGAGCAGCCCGTCGGTGCCGTGGCCTGTGAGGCCGGACAGCAGGCCAGATGCCAGTAGCCCGCCACGGTGCGCGTCGAGGGTCCACTGCCCTGCGCTGGCTTTGTCGGGAGACAGGCGCAGGCCGAACAGGCCACCGTATTCGGCGATGAGCTGGCGCGCCTCGCGGCTGTGTTTCTCGGCTAGCTCGTCGGCGTAGCTTGCCAAGATGATTCGCGCATCGGGGTTGCGGCGCAGTGCGGCGAGGGTGCCCAGCACGGCGGCGGTCGTTGACTTCCCCTCGCGCGGCGGCATCACGATGATGACCCGCTGGTCGGGCTCGCGGATCGCGCGGTCGATCGCTTGCCCGACCAATGCCACCGCGGGCGTGATCCTGTAGCCACGCATGATTCGCTGGCCGAGTTCGTGAGGCGTTGTCGGCACGCGGAGCGCGCGCAGTTGCGCGAGGTGCTCGGCCTCGGCCAAAGCGTGCGCGGCCTGTTCTACGCTCTCGAACGGGAAATCGCCTGAGCTGGTGTTCTGTGCGGTCATCAATCGTCCGCTCGATCCTGTATCAAGTGGTCGGGGTATTGGCCGGCATGGTTTGTCCCAGGGCAGAGCGAACTTCACCGGGTTCCGGCGAGGCCGGGCGTGCGCAGTGGCCCGAAGGTGTCCCAACAGCCGGTCGTGGGGCGTCTATTGTGAGGGCCACAGCACCTCGCCGTGCATATATCCGGCGCGTCGCGACGCGGCATCACGCTGCCGTTGGGTATCGCCCGGTGGGACCAGACGGCGGCAGTGGTTGAGGTCAGCCGTGCCGCAGCCTCGCGCGGCCAGCACCTCGTCGAAGCTCATCCGCACGCGGAAGGTTGACCCGTAGCGGTGCTCAACACGCGGCGGCTCCGGCTCGTCGGGTGATTCATCGTTAATCACCTGGCCCAGGGTGCGAAGCTCGGATTCGGGTGCGGCGATCGGCTCGGGCCCACTGAGCTTGTCGTGGATGCGGGCGAGCAACGAGCGTCGACGTGGCTCTCCAGTCATAGGTCACCGTCACCGTCACCGTCTGGTTGTCGGTATCGGTCGATGACTGCCAGCGCCGCCGCCTCGGCCTCGGCCAGTACCTCGCACGGAACGTCCGCCAGTTCGTCGTCGCCCCCGAGGTCATCATCGTTGTTGCTCGGGCTGTGCGCGTTACCTAGCCGGTAATCTGCCGCCGCGCCGGGATTTTCGCGGTTACGGGCGACCGAGAGCCGCTGGGCCAGCTCGGCGGCCGGGAGACCGCCGTGGCCGAGCACCTGACGCGCCAGCTCGACGTGGACTGACCAGAGCGGATCTGTCGGCCCGTCACACTGACCAAACACTTCGCGGCAGCGGGTAGCCGCCCGGTCGGCCATCGTGGAGGCCGCCAGGCGGCCCTCGGACACCTCGGTCATCAGCACCGCGACTGCCTCGGCGGCGGCCACATCGGGCGCGCCGAATTCGCTCACCAGACCACCTCGGCGTCGATGACCTCGGAATCTTACACCAGGGCAGCGGGCCGACCGCCACCGCTCACTGCCGCAGCGGCAGCCGAAACCTGGCGCAGCCATTCGGCGGTCGCCGCCGAGGGCGCAGCGCCTACCGACACGTTCAGGTTCTGGGGAGCGTAGTACCCCGATACCTTGGCTAGTTGGTCGTCCACGCGGTCGATTGCGGCCGACAGTTGCGTCACCGCCTGCGGATCGTTGGCCGTCTCGGCGGCTGAAAGTTGTCGGCATAGCCGGGCGCGTAAGCGGCGCTTGCCGTCAACCCACTTGCGCCGGGCGATGTGCGACGGGTCGGCGGTTGTCTCGGCCAGGTGCCGGTTCACGGCGGTCTGCGCACCTGAGCGGCTACGGAACCCGATATGCCAACACCTCGACAACGCGGTCAAATCGTGGTTGACCCAGACGATCCCAGTCGATGCTCATACTTACTCGGCTCTAAACCTGCGACGGGCGGAATAGATGCTCGTCTCTGCCGAGCGCAGCGGCCTAGCCGCATCCCAGTCGCCGACGATATCTGCGAGGTGCGGGTGGGACATGAGACGCATAACAACGTCGCTCATCGGCGGCTTTCCACGGCGGGATGCTTTCAGCGACCTCGGCCATATTGGCCTACCGGACACCTGGGCGGCTCTAATGGGACACTCTTGGGACACTGGCTCACCCGATTCAGCAATTGTCTTTCCACGTCCGCACGAAAGAGCGGTTATAACGTTACTTTTGATGGTGGGCGCGGACGGTATCGAACCGCCGACCGCTGGTGTGTAAAACCAGAGCTCTACCACTGAGCTACGCGCCCCATGCCCGCCGGGGCAGGGTACACGCCCCGAGGGCAAGTGCCCAAAATCGGCGAGGGTGCACTCGCCCGATCCTCAATCCGCCAAAGCCGCCAGTGCTTCTGCCCAGAGTCGCTGGTCGCGCGCCTCGCCGGGCTCCTTCATCTCTGCGAACCGGATGATACCCGACCGATCGACGACGAACGTGCCCCGATTGGAGTAGCCGGTGTCGTCGTTGAACACGCCGTAGGCCTGGCTGACCTCGCCGTGCGGCCAGAAATCCGAGAGCACCGGGAACAGGAATCCACTCTGGATCGCCCAGATCTTGTGGGTGGGCGGCGGGCCCACCGAAATGGCGAGCACCGCGCGGTCGTCGTTCTCGAAATCGGGCAGGTGGTCGCGCAGCTGGTCCAGTTCGCCCTGACAGATCCCGGTGAACGCCAGCGGGAAGAACACCAGCAGCACGTTCTTGCCGCCGCGGTAGCCGCTGAGGCTCACGCGCTGCTGATTCTGGTCACGCAACGTGAACTCGGGGGCGGCGGCTCCGAGCGGCAGCATCACCGCTTCCCGGCCCGGGACTTGGGCTGAACCAGCTGGCTGGCGGCCCAGTCCCCGAGGTTGACCGACGAGGTCGGCATCAGGCCCGCGGTCGGAGCGGCCTCGGCGATGTCGGCGGGCAGCACGTGCCCCGGTCTGCCCGTCTTGGGCGTCAGCACCCAGATCACGCCGTCCTCGGCCAGCGGGCTGATCGCATCCATCAGGGTGTCCACCAGATCCCCGTCGCCGTCGCGCCACCACAGCAGCACGACATCGACGACCTCGTCGGTGTCCTCGTCGAGCAATTCACTGCCGCACGCCTCCTCGACGGAGGCGCGGATGTCGTCGTCGGTGTCTTCGTCCCAGCCCCACTCCTGGACGACGTGGTCTCTTTGGATGCCCAGTTTGCGAGCGTGATCCGCCGCGACCACCGTGGAGCCTCCTTGTAATCGTTCGCGCCGTGCGATGGAGATTATCGTCGCACAGCCAGGATCGGGGCTCTACGGCCACTCAGGTGATGTCCTGGGAACCGCCTGGACAGGGTCTTGTCAGAACGACGCCAGGCACAGTTTCAGTGCTTTGGTCTTCGCGTCGTTGAGCCGGTCGACCCGCCTGTTGAACTCGCCGGTCGGCGCGTGGGTCCCGATGGCGTTCGCGACCGCGTGCGCCGCGTCGGCGTAGGCGTTGAACGCGTCTTTGAGCTGCGGCGAGAGCGCATCGTTGAGGCTGTTGAGGACCTTCGAGGCGCTGTCGTTGAGCGCCTCGACGGCCGGCCCCTCGGCCGGGCCGGTACTGCGGCCCCCGTTGAACGCGGCCACGAACTCGTTCACCTTGTCGATCGCGTCTTTGCTGGCGGTGGCGAGCGAATCGCACGAGCTGCGGATCGCTCTGGTCGTCAGCGACTGCTGCCGCTGGGACTCCCGGCTGCTCGACGTCGCCTCGGAGGCCGACACCGATGCCGACACCGACTGCCGGTAGGCGGGGGCCAGTCTGGTGTCGGGCGTCGCCGTGCCGTTGGTGACGGTGGTGCACCCCGCCAGCAGGCCGAGCACGCCCATGAGGGCAGCCGCCGTGCAGCCCAGCGCCAGGGCGCCCCGTCTGCGCAGGTCGCCCCCGCGCGCGCGAGGGACCCCGCGCCATCCGATGAGCACGGCTGCTGACGTTACCGGGTGACGACGTTCACCAGGCTCCCGACGCACCGGATCGCGGCGGACGGGCCGCGGGTTCCCGCACCGACCGTCGGTGCGGCACGATAGAGGGGTCGGGTGCGATGCACCGCGAAGGCAGTTGTCCCGCAAACCACAGGAGCAGTGCGTTGACCACCGAGTTCGCGCGTCATGATCTGGCGAAAAACCCAAGCAGCGCAAGCGAACGCGACCGGGTTCGGGTGATCCGCGAAGGTGTGGCGTCGTATTTGCCCGACATCGACCCCGAGGAGACGTCGGAGTGGCTGGAGTCCTTTGACCAGTTGCTGGAACGCTCGGGCCCGGCGCGGGTGCGCTACCTCATGTTGCGGCTGCTGGAACGGGCGGGCGAGCAGCGGGTGGCCATCCCGGCGCTGACGTCCACCGACTACGTCAACACCATCCCGACCGAGCTGGAACCGTGGTTTCCCGGCGACGAGGACGTCGAGCGCCGCTACCGGGCCTGGATCAGGTGGAACGCGGCCATCATGGTGCATCGCGCCCAGCGGCCCGGAATCGGAGTGGGCGGCCATATTTCGACCTACGCGTCGTCGGCGGCGCTCTACGAGGTCGGGTTCAACCACTTCTTCCGCGGCAAGTCGCATCCCGGCGGCGGCGACCAGGTGTTCATCCAGGGCCACGCCTCCCCCGGCATCTACGCACGGGCATTCCTGGAGGGCCGCCTGAGCGCCGAGCAACTCGACGGCTTCCGCCAGGAGCACAGCCACCCGGGCGGCGGGCTGCCCTCCTACCCGCATCCGCGGCTGATGCCCTACTTCTGGGAGTTCCCGACGGTGTCGATGGGCCTGGGCCCGCTCAACGCCATCTATCAGGCCCGCTTCAACCACTACCTGCACGATCGCGGCATCAAGGACACCTCCGACCAGCACGTGTGGTGCTTTTTGGGCGACGGCGAGATGGACGAACCGGAAAGCCGGGGATTGCTGCACATCGGTGCTATCGAGGGATTAGACAACCTGACCTTCGTGATCAACTGCAACCTGCAGCGCCTCGACGGCCCGGTGCGCGGCAACGGCAAGATCATCCAGGAGCTGGAGTCGTTCTTCCGCGGGGCCGGCTGGAACGTCATCAAGGTGGTGTGGGGCCGCGAGTGGGACGCGCTGCTGCACGCCGACCGCGACGGCGCGCTGGTGAACCTGATGAACACCACACCCGACGGCGACTACCAGACCTACAAGGCCAACGACGGCGGTTACGTGCGCGAGCACTTCTTCGGCCGCGACCCGCGCACCAAGGAATTGGTGGCGAACATGACCGACCAGCAGATCTGGAACCTCAAGCGCGGCGGCCACGACTACCGCAAGGTCTACGCCGCCTACCGCGCCGCCGTCGAGCACAAGGGCCAGCCGACGGTCATCCTGGCCAAGACCATCAAGGGCTACTCGCTGGGCGCGCACTTCCAGGGCCGCAACGCCACCCACCAGATGAAAAAGCTGGCGCTGGAGGACCTCAAGTGGTTCCGCGACTCCATGCGGATCCCGATCAGCGACGCCCAGTTGGACGAGGACCCCTACCTGCCGCCCTACTACCACCCCGGTCCCGATGCTCCGGAGATCCGCTACCTGCTCGACCGGCGCCGCACGCTGGGCGGTTTCCTGCCCGAACGCCGCACGAAGACCAAGGCGCTGCGACTGCCCGGCCGCGACACCTACGCCGTACTGAAGAAGGGTTCCGGGAACCAGGAGGTCGCCACCACGATGGCATTGGTGCGCACCTTCAAGGAGGTGATGCGCGACAAAGAGGTCGGGCCGCGCGTCGTCCCGATCATTCCCGACGAGGCGCGCACCTTCGGCATGGACTCGTGGTTCCCGTCGCTGAAGATCTACAACCGCCTGGGCCAGCTGTACACCGCGGTGGACGCCGACCTGATGCTGGCCTACAAGGAGAGCGAAGTCGGGCAAATCCTGCACGAGGGCATCAGCGAGGCGGGTTCGGTGGGGTCGTTCATCGCGGCCGGCACGTCGTATGCGACGCACAACGAGCCGATGATCCCGCTGTACATCTTCTATTCGATGTTCGGGTTCCAGCGCACCGGCGACGGGTTGTGGGCCGCGGCCGACCAGATGACCCGCGGCTTTCTGCTCGGGGCCACCGCGGGCCGCACCACGCTGACCGGGGAGGGCCTGCAGCACGCCGACGGTCACTCGTTGCTGCTGGCCGCCACCAATCCCGCGGTGGTGTCCTACGACCCGGCGTTCGCCTACGAGATCGCCTACATCGTCGAAAGCGGGCTGGCCCGCATGTTCGGGCCGGACCCGGAGAACGTGTACTTCTACATCACCCTCTACAACGAGCCCTATGTCCAGCCGCCCGAGCCGGACAACTTCGATCCCGAGGGCGTGTTGCGGGGCATCTACCGCTACCACACCGCCACCGAACAGCGCGCCAGCAAGGCCCAGATCCTGGCCTCCGGTGTCGCCATGCCCGGGGCGCTGAAGGCGGCGGAGATCCTGGCCGCGAGGTGGGATGTCGCCGCCGACGTGTGGTCGGTGACCAGTTGGGGCGAGCTGAACCGCGACGGCGTGGCCGTCGAGAAGGCCAGGCTGCTGCACCCCGACCGGCCCGCGGGGACGCCCTACGTCACCAGGGCGCTCGACGGCGCCGCCGGGCCGGTGGTCGCCGTGTCGGACTGGATGCGGGGAGTCCCCGAGCAGATCCGGCCGTGGGTGCCGGGCACCTACGTGACGCTGGGCACCGACGGGTTCGGCTTCTCCGACACCCGCCCCGCGGCGCGCCGCGTCTTCAACACCGACGCCGAATCGCAGGTGGTCGCCGTGCTCGAGGCGCTGGCGCGCGACGGCGAGATCGACCC
>NZ_JBYCLC010000176.1:0-28551 GCF_057473685.1 Mycobacterium sp. TH-M116
GCCACGCCGTCTCCAGCAGCAGCCGGTGCTGCGGGTCCAGCAACCTGACCTCGCGCGCCGACATCCCGAAAAACGGGGCGTCGAACCCCGTGACGTCGTCGACAAAACCCGCCCGGCGGGTCACGATCTTGCCGGGCACGTCGGGATCGGGGTCGTAGAACTCCTCGACATCCCAGCGGTCGGCGGGAACCTCGGATGTCGCATCCCGGCCGTCGGCCAGCACCTGCCAGAATTCATCCGCGTCCGCGGCACCCGGAAAACGCGCCGCATAGCCGACGATGGCGAAAACCGGCGTCATCGGATATTCGGCAGATGTCATGCGATTGTCCTCCCTGTTTCGCCCGGAGGATTTCGTGCCCCCGCAAGCCCATGCCGCGACGCCAGGACCGTCGTTGCCCTGCACCGGGTCCCGGGCCGCTCACCGGACCCACCCAGGACCACGTCGGCGGCACTCCCCCAGTGTGCAACCGCCCGCGACCGTCGTGGGGAACTTACACGTGTTGGGCGCCCTTGGACAGCCGAATCACGCCCGCCGCCAAGTATTGCCAGAATGGCGTCTGGCGACGGCGCATCGCGCACGAAGCCTCGGGCGGGGTGGGCAGTCACAGCCGCCGCGGCGGGATGACACCGTTGCGGCACCGCCGGCCGTGCCCGCGCCCCAGCTCACCACGCATGCCGGCTCCGGAGCGTGCCGGGAGAGTTATCTTGGTGTCGCTGCCGACGGGGCGGAATGGCAGCCATCACCATCGAGGAGACGAGATTGCGCATCGGGAAGATCACCATAGGCTCACTCGGTGATTGGACGCCGACCCCGGGGTCGGTGATCTCCTGGCACCCGACGGCCGAGGCTGCCGAAAAGGCCCGACACGCGCCGGCAGGTTCCGTGCCGGTCAGCTACATGCAGGGCCAGCACCTTCGTAACTATCACGAACGGACGGCTGCGGGTCTGGGCTTCTCGCGACAGATCATCGGTACCTGTGACGTACCCGGCCGGTGTGATGTCGATGCAATGAATCGCGCCCTCAACACCTACCTGCGTCGGCATGACACGTTCCGCAGTTGGTTCGACCACATCGGTGACGGAGAGTTCGTGCGGCATACGCTCAGCGATCCCGCGGATATCGAGTTCGTGCCGATCGACCACGGGATGATGACGGTTGCCGAAATACGCGCTCATCTCGTGGCCATACCGAATCCCCTGGAGTGGGGCTGCTGGACCTTCGGGATTGTGCAGAGCGAAGATCATTTCACTTTCTTTGCCGCCATGGATCACGTCCACGGGGACGCGACGTTGATCGGCACGACGATGCTCGAGGCCAACGGGATGTACACAGCCTTGAGCGGAGGCGGTGAACCCCTGGCGCTTCCCGATGCCGGCAGTTTTGACGAGTTCTGCTCCCGCGAGCGCCAGTACACGTCGACGCTGACTGCGGATTCGCCTCAGATACGCGCGTGGATCGATTTTGCCGAGAACAACAATGGCGGCTTTCCCGAATTTCCCCTTCCCCTGGGTAACCCATCGGAGACCAGTGGCAGCGACATGGTTTCTGAATTCCTGATGGGCGCGGGACAGACCGAGCGGTTCGAAGCGGCCTGCGCAGCGGTCGGGGCGCGCTTCATCGGCGGCCTGTTCGCCTGTTTCGCCCTGGTGGAGCACCAGTTCACGGGTGCGCTCACCTACTACGGCCTCACTCCCAGGGACACGCGCACCACCACGGACAGCTTCATGACGCAGGGCTGGTTCACCGGCTTGGTCCCGATCACCGTGCCGATAGCCGCGACCTCGTTCGGCGATGCCGCATGGGCGGCTCAGGCTTCTTTCGATTCGGGCCTGGACCTGGCGAAGGTGCCGTACTATCGGGTGCTGGAATTGGCGCCGTGGTTGAACTGGCCACAACCGAACTTTCCGGTGTCGAACTTTCTGCATGGCGGCGCCGCTCCGCTCAACGCCGTTCTCGCAGCAGCCGACCTGGGCTACGCGAACAACATAGGCATCTACTCTGACGGCCGGTATTCCTACCAACTGACCATCTATGTTTTTCGTTACGGGGAGGGCACCGCGATGGCAATCATGTTTCCCGACAATCCGATCGCCCAGAAATCAGCTGCCCGCTACATGGACGCAATGAAGTCCGTGTGCGAGCGAGTCGCCGACAGCGGGCATTGGGGACGCGTTGCGTAGCGGGCAACATCGTCATCGCTCGTGACGCACATTTTCGCGGCCCGTCTCACGCGTCGGCGAGAGCCGCCGGCGGGTGCACCCGGCCGCCCCGACCGGGGGTGAGGGCGACATGCGACGACTAGCCGATGTGGTGGTGCGGTGGCCCTGGGCGGTGATAGGACTCTGGGTCGCGATTGCGGCCGCCCTGCCGCTGACGTTCCCATCCCTCAACCAGATGGCCCAGCAGCATCCGCTGGCTGTCCTTCCCAGCGATGCGCCGTCGAACGTCACCGCTCGAAAGATGTCCGAGGCGTTCCACGAATCGAGTTCCGACGACCTTCTGTTGGTGGTCCTGACCGACGACAAGGGGCTGGGCCCCGCCGACGAGGTCGTCTACCGCAAACTGGTGGACGCGCTGCGCCAGGACACGCGCGACGTCGTGATGCTGCAGGATTTCGCCAGCGCCCCGCCCCTGCGTTCGGTGCTGACCAGTCAGGACCACCAGGCCTGGGTCCTGCCCGTCGGCGTTGCGGGGGAATTGGGCACACCCCGGTCTTACACCGCGTTCAGCCGGATCGGCGACATCGTCAACCACGTCATGGAACACGCGCCGGCCGGAACACACCTGACCGCACATCTCACCGGCCCCGCGGCAACCGTCGCCGACCTCACGGTCGCGGGCAACCGGGATCGGCTTCCGATCGAGTTGGCGATCGCCATTGCGGTGCTCCTCGTCCTGCTGGTGGTCTACCGCAGCGCGGTCACCATGCTGCTGCCGTTGATGACGATCGGGTTGTCCCTGGTGATCGCCCAGGCATTGGTGGCGGGCTACTCGCAGCTGACCGGCTCGGGCGTCTCGAACCAGTCCATCGTGTTCCTGAGCGCGATCATGGCCGGCGCCGGAACCGACTACGCGGTGTTTCTCATCAGCCGCTATCACGACTACCTGCGGTCGGGCGCGGATTTCGATCAGGCGATCACGAGGGCGATGATCTCCATCGGGAAGGTGATCACCGCCTCCGCGACCACCGTGGGAGTGACCTTTCTCCTCATCAGCTTCGCGCGGATGGGGGTGTTCAAGACGGTCGGGTTCTCAGCGGCGATCGGGATCGGCGTGGCATACCTGGCCGCAATGACGTTGCTGCCGGCCATCGTGGTGATCGCTGGACCGCGCGGCTGGGTCACGCCACGGCGTGAACTGACCGCCCGGTTCTGGCGGCGTTCCGGCATCCGCATCGTGCGCCGGCCGGTTCTGCACCTGGTAGCCAGCGTGCTCGTGTTGGCCATCCTGGCCAGCTGCGCAGCCCTGGTGCACTACAACTACGACGATCGCAAGGCCCTGCCGTCCTCGGCCCCGAGTTCCCTCGGTTATGAGACGCTGGAGCGCCATTTCCCCGTCAACCAGTCCATCCCCGAATACATCCTCGTCCAGTCACCGCATGACCTTCGCACGCCGCAGGCCCTGGCGGACCTCGAACAGATGGCGGATCGAGTCAGCCAACTGCCCGATATCGCTGCCGTCAGCGGTATCACCCGCCCCACCGGAAAGGTGCCGGAACAATTCCGGGCCACCTATCAGGCCGGTGCCATCGGCAGCTTCCTGGCCGGCGGGTCCACCCTGATCAACGACCACACAGGCGACCTCAACCGGCTGGTCGAAGGTGCCGGCACATTGGCCGACAACCTGGGCCACGTGCGTGGCCAGGTCGACCAGCTCGCCGCCGGCGTGCGAGAACTCGAGGACGCCTTCGCGGCGGCGAAGAATCAGTACAGCGGCGACACGCTGGTCAAAGAGGTCGACCTCGCGGCCCAACTCGTCGACCACGTCAATTCGCTCAGCAATGCCATGGGCTGGAACTTCTCGGCCGCCAAGAACATGTTCGCCTGGATCAACCCGGTGCTGGCGGCGCTGCAGAACAATCCGGTCTGCGATGCCGACGCGTCGTGCAGCGCCACCCGCGGGACGTTCGAGCAGCTGACCGGTGGGCGCGATCAGGAAGATCTCGACGCGATCAACGACCTGTCCCGCCAACTGCAGGAGTATCCGGACAAGCGGGCCCTCAAAGCGTCGACGGAGCGCCTGCGCCATGCATTGGCGAGGCTCGCCACGGTGCTGCAGTCGATGGGGATCGACCAGCCCGGCGGGCTGCAGGCGAACCTGAACAGCCTGCAAGGCGGGGCGGATCGATTCGCCGGCGGGAGCCGGCAGGTGGCCGACGCGGTGGCTCAACTCGTCGACCAGGTCAAACGGCTGGGTGCCGGCCTCAGTGAGTCGTCGGCGTTTTTGTTGTCGCTGAAGCATGACGCGGCACGCCCGGCGATGGCCGGGTTCAACATCCCGTCCCAAATCCTGCATCTGGCGGAGTTCCAGAAGGCCGCCAAGATCTTCATCTCACCCGACGGTCACTCGGTGCGCTACTTGGCGCAAACCACACTCAATCCGTTCACCACCGAGGCCATGGATCAGGTCGACGCGATCGCCTCGACCGCCCGGGGGGCCCAGCCGAACACCGCGCTGGCGGACGCGACAATATCGATGGCGGGCTACACCGTCGGTTTGAAGGACACCCGCGACTACTACCGGCACGACATCCGCTTCATCATCGCGGTGACCCTCCTGGTCGTGCTGCTGACCCTGATTGTGCTGCTCAGGGCGATCGTCGCGCCGCTCTACCTGGTTGCCTCGGTGGTCGTTTCGTATCTATCGGCGGTGGGCATCGGTGCTCTGGTGTTCCACTTCTCTTTCGGCCAGCAATTGCATTGGAGCGTGCCCCCTCTGGCATTCGTGGTGTTGGTCTCGGTGGGAGCCGACTACAACATGCTCCTCGTCTCTCGAATGCGTGAGGAGTCTCCGCACAGCTTGCGCTACGGCATCATTCGGACGCTTCGTTCAACGGGCGGCGTGATCACCGCGGCGGGCCTGATCTTCGCCGCCTCGATGTGTGGGCTGTTGTTCTCCAGCATCGGCACCGTGGTTCAGGGCGGTTTCGTGATCGGCGTGGGAATTCTGCTGGACACGTTCCTGGTGCGCACCATCACGGTTCCCGCCATCGCCGCGCTGCTCGGACGGGCGAACTGGTGGCCGTCGCGGGTGGGCGGGCAGCGGTCGCCGACCGGACTCGCCGAGCCGCAACCCGGTGAGCACGCGCACCGGGTGTATGTGAAACTAGACGAGCCGAGCGGTCAGGGGTAGGGATGAAGGAATTCCTCGCGGGAGTCACGGCACTGGTAACGGTCAGTGCGGCAGGCTATTTCGGCGTAGGCACGGCCTCCGCCGACGACACGCCCATCGGCGGTCCGCCGACGCCGGGGGCACCGGGCGACCAGACCGCTTACGCCCTCGGAGGAGCTCACGTTCTGGGCATCCCCTACGACGAGTACATCCGCCAGGAGGGTGCCCAGTGGTTCCCCGGCCAGCAGCGCGAAATCGTCCCCTACCCCGCGGGCCAGGTTCAAGGCCACGTGCTGGAGCGGCTGTTCCCGGGCATCGGCCGGCTCGGTGAGAACTTCCCGGGGTTGGGCCTGGACGGGCCCAGCGTCGGCGAGTCGGTCGACGTCGGAATAGACAACCTCGTCGCGGAGCTGAAAACGGGTCGCCCCGGCACCGCGATCGGCCTGTCCGAGGGCGGGTTCGTGGTCGACGGCGCGCAGGCCCGGCTGGCCGACGACCCTGCCGCTCCTCCGCCCGACACCCTGAACTTCGCCACCTTCGGCGACCCGATCGGGCGGCACGCCTTCGGTCAGAGCTTCCTGAGCGCCGTGTTCGGAGTCGGCAGCGTCGTCCCCGCCCTCGACTACACCATGCCACCGCCGTACGAGAGCCAATACGACACCGACAAGTTCGTGGCCGCCTACGACTCGATCGCAGACTTTCCGGACCGACCGGACAACCTGTTCGCCCTCGCCAACACGCTCATGGGCCTCGCCACGGGTCACACCGCGGTGGCCTTCACCAACCCCAGCATGGTTCCGCCGCAGAACATCAGAACAACGATCAACTCCAGAGGCGCGAAAGTCACGACGGTCATGGTCCCGGAAAGACACCTTCCTCTTGTCATGCCCCTGGCCTACATCGGGATCTCGGAGGACACGCTGAGCAAGCTCGATGCGATCCTGATTCCCCGGGTGAACGCGGGCTATGCGCGCAACGACGACCCCGCGACCGCGCCGGTCCAGGTGGACCCGGCGCACGGCTTCGACCCCGCGGAGGTCACTGCACCGGCCAACGAGGCGACATTCGGTGGCGGCGCCGACCCGTTCTCGCAGATCCTCGCCGGTGCCCTGTCCGTGTTGTCCCACGGCGCAGGAGAGGCCGACCACTGACTTCGACGCGACGCGTCGGACAAACCGGTAGGGACGTGATGTGACGCAACCCCAGTCATCCATTCTCTCGATGCTGCACGCCCGTGCCATGCTGCGGCCTGACGACACGGCATTCACCTTCACCGATTACGACGACGACGGGGCGGGTGTCCCCGAGAGCCTCACCTGGTCGCAGCTGTCCCGCCGGACGATCAATGCGGCGCGCGAGCTCGACCCGCACGGCTCGGTCGGGGACAGGGCGGTGATCCTGGCACCCCAGTCCCTCGACTACATCGTGGCGTTCCTGGCGGCCATGCAGGCCGGGCTCATCGCGGTGCCGCTCCCGTTGCCGCACCGCGGCTCGAGCGATGAGCGGGTAAAAGCAGTCCTCGCCGATACGTCCCCCGCGGTCGTCCTCACGACGTCCGACGTCGCGGAAGACATCACCGAATATGTCGATCGAGCACGCCTGGAGGCCGTTCCGGAGGTCGTCGCAATCGATTCGATGAACCTGGATGCCGACGGCGGAACATCCCTTCCGGCAGTCGATTCGCCCAGCGTCGCCTATCTGCAGTACAGCTCGGGTTCCACCCGGCTGCCGACCGGGGTCATGATCTCGCACCGCAACCTTCAGGTGAACTTCGAGCAGCTGATGCGCAGCTTTTTCGCGGACTCACACATCAAAGCCCCCGCGAACACCACGATCGTTTCGTGGTTACCCTTCTACCACGACATGGGTTTGGTGCTGGGAGTCTGCGCGCCGATCCTGGGCGGCTATCGCGGCGAGCTGACGAGCCCGGTTTCGTTCCTGGAGAGGCCGGCCCGGTGGGTGCGATCCTTGGCCGAGAGCCCTCATGCATTTTCCGCGGCCCCCAACTTCGCGTTCGACCTGGCCGCCCGCAAAACAACCGACAGCGACCTGGCCGGGCTCGACCTCGGCGGGGTGCTGGGCATCATCAACGGTGCCGAGCGTGTCGAACCGGCCACCGCGCGCCGCTTCGTCGACCGCTTCGCCCACTTCAATTTCCGGGCCGCCATGGTGCGCCCCTCGTACGGCTTGGCCGAGGCGACCGTCTTCGTGACGGCCGGCATCTGGTGCGAGTCATCGAGCACGGTCCACTTCGATGCCGACGAATTATCCGCCGGCCGAGTCCGGCCGTGTGCGGCCGGGAACGGCACGGCGCTGGTCACATACAAGGTGCCGCAGTCACCCACGTTGCGGATCGTGGACTGCGACACCGGCCGCGAATGCCCGCCCGACGTGGTCGGTGAGATCTGGATACACGGCCCCAATGTCGCCGAGGGCTACTGGCGCAAGCCCCCGGAAGAACAGCGCTGCTTCGACGCAACGCTCGTCGACCCTTCGCCCGGCACTCCGCACGGCCCCTGGCTGAGGACCGGCGACCTGGGCTTCATCTTCTCCGGTGCGCTGTTCATCGTCGGACGCATCAAGGATCTGCTGATCATCCGAGGGCGCAACCACTATCCGGAGGACATCGAGGCGACGACCCAAGCGATCACGGGTGGTCGGGTCGCGGCGATATCGGTTCCGGTGAGCAGTACCGAGGAGCTGGTCACCGTCATCGAGCTCAAGAAGCGAGGCGATTCCGACGACGAGGCGAGGAGCTGGCTCACCGGCGTCAAAAGCGACGTCACCTCCGCGATATCCAATGCGCACGGCTTGAGTGTCGGGGACCTCGTCCTGGTGTCGCCCGGGTCGATTCCGACCACGACGAGCGGCAAGATCCGGCGCGCCGCCTGCGTCGAGCGGTACCACCTGGACCGATTCACCCGGTTGGACGCCTGAGAAAGACGGATCGATCGGCGCGGGCGCCCGGCTCGCGTGCCCGTGGGCCGGGGTGCCCATAATGAGTCCCATCGCACCGGCAAAGGAGCCCCGATGAGCACGACACGCACAGACCGTCCGCTTCGGGTGATCCAGTGGACGACGGGCAACATCGGCCGCCGCTCGCTGCATGCCATCATCGGCAGGCCCGACATGGAGCTGGTCGGGGTGTACGCGCATGGGGCGGACAAGGTCGGCGTCGACGCCGCCGACCTGGCCGGCTGGTCCGAACCGACCGGCGTGCACGCGACCAGCGACATCGATGCGCTACTCGCCCTGGGCGCCGACGCGTGCTGCTACAACCCGTTGTGGCCCAGCGTCGACGAATTGGTACAGCTGCTGGAATCGGGTGTCAACGTGTGCACCAGCGCGGCCTGGATCACCGGGGGCAAGCAGACCCCGCAGGACCGACAGCGCATCCTCGAGGCGTGCGAGCGGGGGCAGTCGACGATCTTCGGCAGCGGCGCGCATCCCGGGATGACGAACATGGTCGGCATGGTGCTGTCGGCCTCCTGCGAGCGGGTCGACGAGATAAGGATCACCGAGTCGGTGGATTGCTCGACCTATGAATCGGCGGAAACGCAGACGGCGATGGGCTTCTCCCAGGATCCCGACACCCCGGGACTGGCCGAACACGTGCGGACCGAGAGCGAAGTCTTCGCCGAATCGGCGGCGATGATGGCCGACGCGATCGGCGCGAAGCTGGACAGGATGACCTTCGACGTCACGTTCACCGCGGCCACCGGCGACTCCGACCTGGGATTCATGAAGATACCGGCGGGAACGGTCGGCGGCGTCTACGGATACCACCGGGGCTGGCAGGGCGAACGCAACGTCGTCAGCGTCGGCTTCAACTGGACGATGGGCAACCACGTCGCACCGCCCAAGCCGCTCGAGCACGGCCATGTCATCCAGGTGTTCGGGCTGCCTAACATGCGCACCGTGCTGCACTGCCTGCCACCCAAGGGGTGGACCGAGCCGGGGTTCATGGGCCTGGGGATGATCTACACCGCGATGCCGGTGACCAATGCGGTCCCGGCGGTGGTGGCGGCGCGGCCGGGCATCGTGACGCTCGCCGACCTGCCGCCGGTCACCGGCCGCGTGGCGCGCTGAAGCTATGCCGTTCGCCACACACAGCGCGCCCGGAGGAACGCTTGCGTGCATTAAGGTTTACGATACTTAGCCGAGCAAATATTGTGATGACTTGGCTGCTCGTCCGTGGTGTCGAGCCTTCCGTTGCGGCAGGACGGCAGGGCCTCGCATCGGTGAGCGGAAGGCGGTGACATGAGATCGGTTTCCATCGGCGGCTACCTCAAGCGGGCGTGGATACCCCTCGTGCTGGTGGTCGTCCTGGGTACCTCGGGACTGGTCGTGTCGAGGCTGCACAAGGTCTTCGGCTCGCAGGATCTCAATGCCAACGCCGGCGCCGGAATCGAGATCGTGCAGTTCAACCCCAAGGTTGTCACCTATGAGATCACCGGGCCGCCCGGGTCGACCGCAAACATCAATTACTGGGACGCGGACGCCAACACGCACCAGGTCAACGCGGCGCCGTTGCCGTGGTCGTACACCCTCTCCACGACCCTGCCGGCGGTGAGCGCCAACATCATGGCCCAGACCGACGCCGACCAGATCGGCTGCCGGATCACCGTCGACGGTACGGTCCGCGAGCAGCGCCACGCCGACGGCGTCAACGCGCAGGCCTTCTGCCTGGTGAAGTCCGCATGACCGCGACGAGGACCCAGGAAACGCAGAGCGCCGCGGCGCCGGAGCCCGAGCGTGGCCACCGGCCGTTCATCCCGCACTTCATCCGCATCTTCGCGGTGCCGATCATCCTGGGCTGGGTGGCACTGACGGTCATCGTCAATGTCGCGATCCCGACGCTGGAAATCGTCGGCGAGGCGCACTCGGCGCCGATGGCCCCCCTGGATGCGCCGTCGATGAAGGCCATGATGCGGCTCGGCCACAACTTCAGGGAGTTCGACTCCAACAGCACGGTGATGGTCGTGCTCGAAGGCCAACAGCCGCTCGACGACGCCGCCCACCGCTACTACGACGAAATCGTGCGCAAGCTGCGGGGAGACCCAGAGCACGTCCAGCACATCCAGGATTTCTGGGGTGACCGGTTCACCGCGGCCGGGGCTCAGAGCGCCGACGCCAAGGGCTCCTACGTGATGATCAACATCGCCGGCAACCAGGGCACCACGGAGGCCAACGATTCCGTCGAGGCCGTACGCAAGGTGGTCAAGGACACGCCGGCCCCTCCGGGGGTGAAGGCCTACGTCACCGGGCCCGCGGCCCTGTCCGACGACATGCACGTCATCGGCAACGCCAGCCTGGCCAAGATCACGCTGTTCACGCTCGGCGCGATCGCGATCATGCTGCTGCTGGTGTACCGCTCGATCGTCACCACCCTGATCCAGCTGTTCATGACCTTCGTCGCGCTGGCGTCCTCGCGGCAGATCGTCGCCGCCCTGGGCTATGTCAACGCGTTCGGGCTGACCACGTTCGCCGCCAACATCCTGACGATGCTGGCGATCGCCGCGGGCACCGACTACGGCATCTTCCTCGTCGGGCGCTATCAGGAGGCCCGGGCCGCCGGCGAGGACCGGGAAACCGCCTACTACACCACGTTTCGCGGGGTGGCCCCCGTCGTGCTCGGTTCGGGCCTGACCATCGCCGGGGCGACCTACTGCCTCAGCTTCGCCCGGCTGCCCTGGTTCAACACGATGGGTGCGCCCGTGGCGATCGGGATGCTGGTCGTCGTGCTGGCCGGCCTGACACTGGGCCCCGCGGTGATCTTCGTGGGCAGCAAATTCGGCCTGTTCGAACCCAAGCAGGCGGCCAAGGGCCGGTTGTGGCGCCGCGTCGGCACCGCGGTGGTGCGCTGGCCGCTGCCGATCTTCGCCGTCAGCAGCGCGGTCGTGCTCATCGGCATGCTGGGTCTGCCCGGCTACGTCACCAGCTACAACGACCGCTACTACCTGCCCGAATCGGCCCCCGCCAACGTCGGATACACGGCAGCCGACCGGCATTTCTCCCAGGCCCGGATGAACCCCGACATGCTGATGGTCGAGGCCGACCACGACATGCGCAACCCCGCAGACATGCTGGTGCTGGACAAGGTCGCCAAAAACCTCATCCGCACCCACGGCATCGCCATGGTCCAGGACATCACCCGGCCCCTCGGGATTCCGATCCAGCACAGCTCGATCCCGTTCCAGAACAGCATCCAGGGCCAGACGACCATGCAGAACATGGGCTTCCTGAGGGAGCGCATGGCCGACATGCTCAAGATGGCCGACATGATGCAGTTCCAGATCGAGACCATGGAGCGCATGTACCAGGTCACCCAGGACCTCTCGCATGCCGCCGACGACAGCGCGCGGACCACGGCCGAAACCTCGGCCATCACCGACCAGGTGCGCAACCATTTGGCCGACTTCGAGGACATGTGGCGGCCGATCCGCAGCTACTTCTACTGGGAGAAGCACTGCTACGACATCCCCATCTGCTTCGCGCTGCGCTCGATCTGGGACACCATCGACGGTTTCGACCAGCTCGCCGAGAAGTTCCACGACCTCTCCGGCGACATCGCACGCACCGCCGAAGCGACGCACGAGATGGAGGCGCTGATACCGCCGATGATCGCCACGATGAAGACCACCAAGGCCTTGACCCTGACGATGCACAGCACCTTCGAGGCGATGATCAACCAGATGGACGCGATGAACGACACCGCGATCGTCATGGGGCAGAGCTTCGACAAGTCCAAGAACGACGACTTCTTCTACCTGCCTCCCGAGGCGTTCTCCAACCCGGAATTCATCCGCGGCATCAAGATGTTCTTCTCCCCTGACGGCAAGTCCACGCGTTTCTTCATCACCCATCAGGGCGATCCGATGACCCCGGAAGGGATCTCACGGGTCGACTCGGAGCGCCTGGCCGCCCAGGAGGCACTCAAGCAGTCGTCGCTGTCGGACGCCAAGGTGTTCCTGGGCGGTACGGCGGCCACCTTCAAGGACATGCATGACGGCGCCAAGTACGACCTGATGATCGCGGTGATCTCGGCGCTCACGCTGATCTTCATGATCATGCTGCTGCTGACCCGCAGCGTCGTCGCCGCCCTGGTCATCGTGAGCACCGCGGCCAGCTCGATCGCGGCATCCTTCGGGTTGTCCGTGCTCATCTGGCAGGACCTGTTCGGTTTCAAGATCCACTGGATCGTGATGGCACTGTCGGTCATCATCCTGTTGGCCGTCGGGTCCGACTACAACCTGCTGCTGGTGTCACGCTTCAAGGAAGAGATCCACGCCGGGCTCAAGACCGGGATCATCCGGTCCATGGCCGGCACCGGCACGGTGGTGACGTCCGCGGGTCTGGTGTTCGCCTTCACCATGGCGGCCATGCTGGGCAGCGAACTGAGCGTCCTTGGCCAGTTCGGCTCCACGGTCTGCATCGGTCTGCTGCTCGACACCCTGATCGTGCGCACGCTGCTGATGCCCTCGCTCGCCACGATGCTCGGTCGCTGGTTCTGGTGGCCGCAAGTCGTCCACCCCCGGGGCGACTACGGGCGGCCGCGGCCGGTGGCGGCCAAAGAGGCCGAGACCTCCCCCATCCCGGTGTTGTCGGCACACCGCTGATCCCCGCTCGGCTACCCGGGCAGCTGCACGCACACCGCGACGGCTTCGGCACCGACATGCAGCGCAAGCACCGGCCCCAGCGGGGTCACGATCGCAGGTCCGCACGCGGGTAGCCGCTGGGCCAGCGCGGCCGCAACCCGGGTGGCGCCCTCGGGGTTGGCGACGTGGTGGACCGCGAGCGCGGCGGAGTCCTCCCCCACGATCTCGCAGACCCGGTCGATCATGACCTCGGTCGCGTTGTTGACGGTGCGCACCCGTTGGGCCAGAACGAGTTTCCCATCCTCGATGCGCAGCACCGGCTTGAGCGCCAGCGCGGTCCCCAGCCACGCCTTGGCCCCGCCGATACGTCCGCTGCGGCGCAGGTTGTCCAAGCGGTGAACCACGATGAAGGCGTGGCTGCGGGCCACCGCAGCGCTCGCGACGTCGGCAACGGTGTCCACGTCGGCGCCCGCGGCCGCGGCCCGGGCGGCGGCCAGTGCGATGAAGCCGACGCCCATCGCGGCCGATCTCGAGTCGACGACGCGCACGGTCGGGCCCAGCTGCGCCGCCGCGCGTCGTGCGGCCGCACAAGTTCCCGACAACCCCGACGAAAGATGAACCGCCACCACCCCGGCACCGCCACTGTCGGCCAACGCCTGCCGGTAGGCCACCGTGAGTTCGGCCGGGGTGGCTGCCGCGGTGGTGGCGTGACGCTGGTGGATGTCGTCGGGGATGTCGTCGACATCCTCACGCAGGTCGACGCCGTCGAGCAGGATGTGTAGCGGGACCACGCGGATCGCCCAACTCTCGCGCAGGTCGGCCGGCAGCCGCGAAGACGCATCGGTCACCACCGCGACAGTCATGGTTCAGTCACGCGGCTTCTCGGCCGCCACGTGAGCCTTCTGCAAGGCTTCGGCCAGCGCCTTGAGCATCAGCTCGGCGACCTCCTGGTGAGCTTCGAAATTCCAGTGGATTCCGTCGGGATTGCCCCGGCCGCTCATGATCTGTTCGGCTACGGCGGCTTTGAGGTCCACCAGCGGAACGTCGTGGCTTTGTGCCCATTCGGTGATCGCCGCCACGGTGCCCGGACGGCCGCGGTGCGTCTTCCCGTAGGACTCGGCGATGTGCACCGACGGCAGCGAGGCCACAATCGGGATGCCCGGGCGGTTGAAATCGATTGCAGCGCGGGTTTGTTCGAGATAGTCGGCACTCAGGTGCGGGGGCAGCGCGGGCCTGGCCACCGGCGAGAGCCTGGGCTGCACCCAGCCGTACCCGTCGCGCACCCAGCGCCGCAGCCACGACGGGCGCAGGTAGCGGATCAGCTCGCGCAGCGCCGTCGGCAGCACCGACGGCAGCGAATCCATCCCGCCGGTCGCGAAGATCACCGCACCAGCCCTGGGCAGTGCCGCCCACGCGCGCGGGTCCTGCGTGGCCGCCCACCAGATGTCGCGGCAGGTCCAGCCGATCCGGCCGATCAGCTCCACATCCCAGCCGAGCTGTGCGGCAACGAGATTGGGCCAGATCCGCGGGTCGTCGGCGGGCAGCCCCCCGGTGGGCCCGTAGTAGGCCAGGGAGTCGGCGAACACCAGTAGCGTGGGACGCGCCTCAGAGGACATCGCCGAACACCTGCGCCGAAGCGTTCCAGACATCCAGCCGCCAGCCGACGGCGTCGAATCCGTCGTCTTCGCCGCGGGAGTGGCCGGACAGTTGCACCCAGCTCGCGTTGCCCATGCCGCCCAGGATCGGCCAGTTGCCGACCGGCAGCTTCAGCAGCGCGGCCGACAGCGCGGCGATCAACCCGCCGTGGGCGACGAGAACCACCGGTCGATCCGGCTGGTCAGGGTCACCCCACTCCGGGGTGTCCCTGACCAGCTCGATGACCAGCGGCAGGCTGCGCGCGGCCACATCCACCCGGCTTTCCCCGCCGTGCGGCGCCCAGGTGGCGTCTTCGCGCCACGCCAGCCGGGCCCCCGGGGCCTCGGCGTCGATCTGGGCGTGCGTCAAGCCCTGCCAGTCCCCGAGATGAGTCTCGCGCAGCCGCTCGTCAACCCGGACGGCCACGCCGGCCCGCTCCCCCAGCGTCGTCGCCGTGTCGTAGGCGCGGCGCAGGTCCGAGGAGACGATCAGCAGCGGCTGCTGCTTGCCCAGTGCCTCGGCGGCGGCGACCGCCTGCCCCCGGCCCAGCTCACTGAGCTGCGTGTCCAGCTGACCCTGCATCCGGCTGCCGCGGTTGTACGCGGTCTGGCCGTGCCGCAACATCACCAGGCGACGGATTCTCATTGCGGATCCACCGATTCCGCCGACAGGTCCATTCGCACCACCGGGCAGTCGCCCCACAGCCGGTCCAGCGCGTAGAAGTCGCGGTCGTCCTGATGCTGGATGTGCACGACGATGTCGCGGTAGTCCAGCAGAGTCCAGCGGCCCTCCCGGGTTCCCTCGCGGCGCGCCGGCTTGTAGCCGGCCCGGCGCATCTTCTCCTCGACCTCGTCGACGATGGCGTTGACCTGCCGTTCGTTTGACGCCGACGCGATGACGAAGCAGTCCGTGATGACCAGCTGGCCGGAGACGTCGATCACGATGACGTCGTCGGCGAGTTTGGCGGCGGCCGCACCGGCGGCCACCGTCGCCATGTCGATGGCTTCCTGCGTGGCACTCATGCGTCGTTCCCCATGGCCAGCCCGGCCTGTTCGTTCCCGCAGTAGAGCCGGCGCTTGGAGACGTACTGCACGACACCGTCGGGCATCAGGTACCACAGCGGACGCGCCTGGGCGGCCCGCCGGCGGCAATCGGTCGACGAGATCGCCAGCGCCGGGATCTCCACGAGGGTGAGCGCGTCGGCGGCCAGCTCGCCCAGCACGCCGGTGATGTGCTCACCCTGCAGCTCATAGCCGGGACGGCTGACGCCGACGAAGTGGGCCAGGTCGAAGGCCTCCTCCCAACCTCGCCACGACACGATGGAAGCCAGCGCGTCGGCACCGGTGATGAAGTACAGCCGGGCATCCGGGTTGACCGCGTGCAGGTCGCGAAGCGTGTCCCTGGTGTAGGTGGGGCCGGCGCGGTCGATGTCGACCCGGCTCACCGAGAATCGGGGATTGGACGCGGTCGCGATCACGGTCATCAGGTAGCGGTCCTCGGCGGCCGACACCGGCCGGCCTTTCTGCCAGGGCTGGCCGCTGGGCACGAACACCACTTCGTCGAGGTCGAACAGGTCGGCGACCTCGCTGGCGGCAACCAGGTGGCCGTAATGGATGGGATCGAACGTCCCACCCATCACTCCCAGCCTGCGAAGCAGCTTTTGCACGGTTTGCCAGCTTACTTGAGTAACGCGTCCGGACCCCACGGCGAGCGTCACGCCAGCGTGACGGTGAGCGCCCATCGTCACGCTGGCGTGACGTTCGCGGGGCTAGCCAGGGCTAGCCGGGGCTAGCCACATGTGGCGGGGCTGCCCGGATCACACGGGCAGCAGCTGGTCGATCACCGTGGCCAGTTGCTTGGCCGAGCGGCACTCGTGCACCGTGATCACTTCTTGGTAACGCGGCACCGCGGAGTCCCCGCTGCCCCACAGATGTCTGGGCTCGGGGTTGAGCCAGTGCGCGTGCCGGCTGGCGGTCACCATGTCGGACAGCACGTCGATGGCCGGGTCGCGGTAGTTGGTGCGGCCGTCGCCGAGCACCAGCAGTGAACTGCGCGGCGACAACGCAGTGGGAAAAGCCTGCAGGAAAGACACGAAAGCGTTGCCGTAGTCCGAATGGCCGTCACGGCTGTAGACGCCGGCCTCCCGGGTGATCCGCTGGATGGCCACGGCCAAGTCGGCCTCTGGACCGAACATGTGCGTCACCTCGTCGGTGGTGTCGATGAAGGCGAACACCCGCACGCGCGAGAACTGCTGGCGCAGAGCATCTACCAGCAGCAACGTGAAGTGGCTGAACCCGGCAACCGAGCCCGAGACATCGCACAGCACCACCAGTTCCGGACGCGCCGGGCGGGGTTTGGCCAGCACCACATCGATCGGGACGCCGCCGGTCGACATCGACTTGCGCAACGTCTTGCGCAAGTCGATTGTCCCGGAGCGGGCGCGGCGCCGGCGGGCCGCCAGCCGCGTAGCCAACGTGCGCGCCAAAGGTGCCACCACCCGCTGCATCTGGCGCAGTTGTTCCCCGGAGGCACGCAGGAACTCGACGTTCTCCGAAAGCTGCGGAATTCCGTAGGTCTGGACGTGGTCTCGGCCCAGCTGCTCGGCGGTGCGCCGCTTGGTCTCCGCGTCGACCAGCTTGCGCAGCTGCGTAATACGCTGCGCAGCAAGCGCTTTGGCGATCTGCTCTTGGGTGGGGGTGGGCGTGTCGCCGTACGGCGCGAGTAAACCCGCCAGCAGCTTGCCTTCCAGCTCGTCGAGCGCCATCGCCTTGAGCGCCTGGTAGGAAGAGAACGACGGGCCACGGCTGGAGCTGTACTTGCCGTAGGCCTCGACGATGCGGGAGATCATCGCGACGAGGCGCTCGTCCATGTCGGCGAGATCCGGGTTCTCGGTGAGCATCTCCAGCAGCATCTGGCGCATCGCCTCGACGTCGTCGGGCGGCAACGAGTCGTCGTCGCCGGCGCCGGCGGCGTCGCTCTCCGAGACCACTGCGCGCGCCCCCAGCGCCGCCGGGAACCACAGGTCGAACATGGCGTCGAAGGTCTCGCGGTGGTCGGGACGGCGCAGCACGGCGCAGGCGATGCCCTCGCGCAGCACCTCCCGGTCGCTCAGCCCGAGGGTGGCCATCACCCGGCCGGCATCGACCGTCTCCGACGGACCCACCGAAATACCGGCCCCGCGAAGGGCTTCCACGAACCCGACCAGATGGCCGGGCAGCCCGTGCGGGGCCAGTGGCCGGGTGGGCCGGATGCGGCGCGCAGCCATCAGTGCAGGCCCATCAGTTGAGCCTCAGCTCCCCGCTCGCGCGCTGTTGGTCGGATTGGTGTTTGAGGACCACGCCGAGCGTGGCGGCGACGACGGCGTCGTCGATGGTGTCCAGGCCCAGCGCCAGCAGCGTGCGGCCCCAGTCGATCGTCTCGGCGATCGACGGCACCTTCTTGAGCTGCATGCCGCGCAGCACACCGATGATGCGCACCAGTTCCTCGGCGAGGTGTCCGGGCAGCTCGGGGACCCTGGACAACAGTATCCGGCGCTCCAGCTCGGGGCTGGGAAAGTCGATGTGCAGAAAAAGGCACCGCCGCTTGAGCGCCTCCGACAGTTCGCGGGTGGCGTTGGACGTCAGCACGACGAGCGGCGCCCGCTCGGCGGTGATCGTGCCCAGCTCCGGGACCGTCACCGCAAAGTCGGAGAGCACCTCCAGCAGCAGGCCCTCGATCTCGATGTCGGCCTTGTCGGTCTCGTCGATCAGCAACACCGTCGGCTCGGTGCGCCGGATGGCGGTCAGCAGCGGACGCGCCAAGAGGAATTCCTCGCTGAACACATCGTCCTTGGTCTGGTCCCAGTCGCCGCCCCCGGCGGAGCCGGAATTCGAACCGTGCGCGGCCTGGATGCGCAGGATCTGCTTGGCGTGGTTCCACTCGTAGAGCGCGCGCGCCTCGTCGACCCCCTCGTAGCACTGCAGACGGACCAGTCCCGACCCCGTGGCCTGCGCAACGGCGCGGGCCAGTTCGGTCTTGCCGACGCCGGCGGGACCCTCCACCAGCAACGGCTTGCCGAGCCGGTCTGCCAGGAACACCGCCGTCGCGGTGGCGGTGTCAGGCAGGTAACCGGTCTGGGCCAACCGCCGCGACACGTCCTCGATGTCGGCGAACAGCGGTATGGGGCGGGCGGGCACGCTCACAGTCGCATTCTCCTCAAGCATTTTCGTTGGCAGGTCAGGCCGGGCGGATCTGGCCGTCCCCCCACGCGATCCACTTGGTCGAGGTCAACTCCGGCAGCCCCATGGGTCCCCGGGCATGCAGCTTCTGGGTGGAGATGCCGATCTCGGCACCGAAACCGAACTGCTCGCCGTCGGTGAACGCCGTCGAAGCGTTGACCATGACGGCGGCTGCATCGACTCCCTCGGTAAAGCGCTGTGCCGCAGCCATATTGGTGGTGACGATAGCCTCGGTGTGTCCAGTGCCGTACTCGTTGATGTGGGCGATGGCGGCGTCGACGCCGTCGACCACCGCGAGCGCGATGTCCATCGACAGGAATTCACGGCGCAGGTTCTCCTCACCCGCGTTTTCGGTCAGACCCCCATGCACCCTCACCCCGGCGTCCTGTAGGGCGGCCACCAACCTGGGCACCGCGTCGGCGGCGATCGCCGCGTCCACCAGCAGCGTCTCCGCGGCGTTGCACACGCTGGGCCGCCGGGTCTTGGAGTTCAGCAGAATCCGTTCCGCCACGTCCAGATCGGCGCCCTCGTGCACGTAGACGTGGCAGTTGCCGACGCCGGTCTCGATGGTGGGCACCTGCGCGTCGCGGACGACCGCGTCGATCAGGCCGGCGCCCCCGCGCGGGATCACCACGTCGACCAGGCCGCGCGCCTGGATCAGATGCGTGACCGTCGACCGGTCGGTGGCCGGGAGCAGCTGGACGGCGTCGGCCGGCAGGTCCTCGCTGACCAGCGAAGCCCGCAGCACTTCGACGAGCGCCTGGTTGGACCTGGCCGCCGACGAGCTGCCGCGCAGCAGCACGGCGTTGCCGGACTTGAGCGCCAGGCCGAAGGCATCGACGGTGACGTTGGGCCGGCCCTCATAGATCATGCCGATGACGCCCAGCGGCACCCGCTGCTGGCGCAGATGCAGCCCGTTGGGCAAGGTGTATCCGCGCAGCACCTCACCGACCGGGTCTGCCAGCCCCGCAACCTGACGCAGTCCCGCGGAGATTCCCTCGATGCGCTTGGCATCCAGCGCCAGCCGGTCGAGCATCGCCGGCGGCGTGCCGGTGGCCCGCGCGGCGTCGAGGTCTTCGGCGTTGGCCGCAAGGATCGACGCGGTGTGCGCCACCATCGCCGTGGCCGCGGACCGCAGCGCGGCGTCCTTGGCAACCGTCGGCAACACCGCGAGCGCCCGCGCCGCGACACGGCCGCGGCGCGCGGCGTCGTGGACTTCGCGGCGCAAGTCGGGGCACGACGGTGCTCGCAGACTCATTGAACAAGGGTATCGGTCACCCGGATCACCGGCTGCGGCGGCCCGTGTCTGCCCACGGGTCTCACCCCACCCGCTCGCCGCGCCGAACCTGCCGCGCTCTGGTCTGACGCTCGTCGAGGATGTGGCCGAAGTTCTTCAACAGCAACGGTTCACGCATCACCGCCTGCTCGATGTGCTCGCGATCGATCTCGAGCGCGGTCACCTCGTCCAGCGCATACGCGCTGGCGAGGTTCGGCTGCCGGGTCAGCGCCGTCAGGCCCAAAAACGAACCCTCGACCAGGGTGCCGATCGGCACGACCGTCCCGTCGTCGGCGGTGACGGTCATCTGTACGCGCCCGGCCACCAGGAACGTCATGCCCGTCGGCACCTCACCGGCGTATTCCACGATTTCCTCGGCGCCGTACCGGACGATCCGCGCGCACGACTGCAGCGACCGCTGTTCCTCGGCGTCGAGCCGCAACGCCGGCGCCACCACGGTGCGCAATGCATGCGCCACACGTTCGGTCGTCGAAAACACCTCGTCGGCGTCGTCGAGGTGCAACCCGGCTCGCCGCGCGGCGTACCAGATCCAGCGCAGGAACGTCGCCTTCGCGGCCCCCGCGTCGGCCGGCGAGGCGAGCCCTATGGTCGTGCGGTATTCGGCGGAACCAAGCGGTACCGAACGGGGCAGCACGCCCGGCTTGCACTGCGGCAACGCGCGGGCAACCTTCGACAGCAACGCGCACACCCGGTCCGGCGGATCGGCGTTGGAAAACGTCGTGGTGAACTCGACCCTGTGCGTGCCGGGCGGGCGGCTGAGATTCGTGAACGCGGTGGTGGCCAGCACCGAGTTCGGCGTCACCCGCATTCCGCTACCGGTGTCGATGTGCACGGCGCGCCAATTCACCTCGACAACGCGTCCCCGCGCCGTCCCGGTATCCAGCCACTCGTCGATCCGGAAAGGTTGCTCGAAAAGCATGAACAGCCCGGACACGATCTGGCCGACGGAGTTCTGCAACATCAGTCCGATGACGACCGAGGTGACGCCCAGAGCGGCGAACAGGCCGCCGACCCGCACACCCCAGATGTAGGACAACATCACCGCCAAACCAGCGCCGATCACGGCGATGCGGGCCACGTCCAGGAAGATGGCGGGCATCCTTTTGCGCCAGCTTTTTTCGGGCGCGCCCTCGAACACGGTCGCGTTGAGCCCCGAGAGCACCAGCACCAGCACCAAGAACCCGAACACCGTGGCGAGTATTCGCACCGGGATGTTCCCGGCCGGCACCTGCGCGGCCTGGACCAGCAGCAGCAGCAGCGCACCGAGCGGCACCAGGTAGTCGCGCAACACGCTCACCGGCCCCGCGAGGCGGTTGTTCCGCCGGACGAGCGCGTCGCGTGCCTCGGTGAGAACGATCAACCCGAGAGGCAGGCCAACCGCGATCCCGACCGCCCAGTAGAACCACGACGATTCGAAAGCGTTCATCACCGCTCCAACAATCGGTAGATCGCCTGATCTGTTCCGCCGACCGGGATCGTCCCGGCCGGAGCGAACTGCCGCATGTCCCGCATCGCCTCGTACACCTGGGAGCTGACATAGATTCCGGGTTGCGGTGCGCCGCTGTGCATTTGATGGGCCAAACTGACGGCACCGCCCCACATGTCATAGACGAGGCTGGAGCGGCCCACCAGCCCGCTGACGACGTTGCCGGTGTTGACTCCGATCCGCAGCGCCAGCTTGTGCTCGCTTTGGTTGTTGAACCGGTCGATGATGCGGCCGATCTCGAGCGCGAAGTCGATACTGCGGTGGATGCTGTCCAACCGAGGAGTGACGAGCCCGCAGCTGGCGAGGTAACCGTTGTGCACGGTGCGAATCCGTTCGACGCCGAGCGATTCAGCAGCGGAGTCGAACTGGCGGAACAGGTCGTTGACGATGCCCACCAAGTCGCCCTCCGGCACAGTGTTGGAGAGTTCGTCGAGGCCGACGATGTCGGCGTAGATGATCGCGACATCCTGGTGTTTCGCCGCTATCGTCTCCTCACCGTCGCGATACCGCTGCACCACGGACTCGGGCATCAACGCCAGCAACAGGCGGTCGTTCTCGCGGCGCTGCTCATTGAGCAACTCCTCCTTGATCGCGAGATTGCGGCTCATCTCGTTGAACGCCGCGGTCAGGTCCCCGAATTCATCGCGCGACTTGACCGGGATGTTCACGTCGTAGTCGCCGGAACTGATCTTGCGCGTGCCGCTGTCCAGGCGGCGGATCGGCTGCACCGCCACCCTGGCAACCAGCATCGAGGCGACGCAGATGGCGAAGATCATGGCCGTCACGGCGATCACCACGGTCTTGCTGAACCGTCCCAACCGGGCGAAGGCGTCCGAGGTGTCGCGCGTCGCCAGAACCGACCAGTGCAGATCGGAGTGCGCAACGTCCAAGGGCGCGTAGGCCTGCAGCTCGCGGTTGCCCGTGTAGTCGGTGGCGCTGATCACCCCGGTCTCACCGCGCTGGGCGGCCCGAAGCCCCGCGCCCGGAACCGGCTGCACCAGGACCGTGGTGTGCAAACGGATCGCCCGGTCCACCACGTCGGGCGGAGTGCCGGCGTTGATGGCGTCGCGCCGGTATTCCTGCGGATCTTGCAGAAAGGTCCGCGAATCGGAGCGCATCAGGTTGTCCGGGCCCGCCAGATACGTCTCGGTCGCCGCGCCCATGCCCGCGGCTTGCCAATGCCCGTTGGCGGTCATGGTCTTGTTGAGCTTGGCGATCGGCACCGGCAGCGCCAGGACCCCTTCGACTTTTCCGTTCATGCCCACCGGCGAGACCACCCACGCCGTGGGAAGGTCCAGGTGCGGCTGATACTGCTGAAAGTCGGTGATCCAGACGAAGTCGACATCGTTGGAGGCCAATGCTTTTTGGTAGGCCTCTCGCAGTTTCGATTCGCGATAAGGGCCGGTGAGGATGTTGGTCCCGAGGTCGGGACCCTTGCGGACGCTGTAGACGACGTTGCCCTGCAGGTCCAGCAGAAGCGCGTCCGGGAAGTCGAAGCGCGTGACGATGCCGCGGATGTAGAAGTCGAAGCGCGCGTTGTCCGCCGACCAGGCGCTGCCGTCGCCGGCGTTCTCGACGGGCAGCGCGTCGGCGGTGGGCCGCGGCGGTGCGGTGTAGTAGGCCTGCAGGTACTTCTGTGCATTGGAACTCGGCAGCACCGCGTTGATGTCGATGGTGTCGCCGGTGGCCTGCTTGATGGGTTTGATCATCTCGTTGTCGTAATAGCTGACGATCGCCCGCTGCTGGGCCGGGGTGATCGTCGCATCGGCCAACTGCGCGAAGCCGTCCGTGAACGCCGTGGTCGCCTCGTTGAAGCTGAAACCGCCGCTGTAGACAATGAGTGAATTCGCCGCTTCCCGGAACAGGGACTCCACCGCGCGTTTCTGGGACTGACGCAATTCGATCAACCGCTCGGATTCGACCTGGCGCAAGGCGGCGCGGCCGGAGAGAGCCCCGATGAAACCGATCACCGACACCCCCAGGATGCTCGACAGCAGCAGCGCCACCAAGATCTTGGACTGAATACCGAACCGGAAGCGGCGCCACGGCAACAGCCGGCGGCTCTTGCGTGTCATGTCAGGCGAAGCCGACCCACCGGCGGCGGCCCGGTGCTTCTCTCCGCCCTTCCTCCGGCTCGTTTGCCTGCCCGGTCCAGAGGTCGGCCCGGCGTCATGTACCCCGCTCGATGTCAATCGCCTCTCCGCCTTTCTCCAGCAGGAATCGGCTCCGCTAAGGCAGCAGAGTAACGCGCGAACCCCCGGATATCGGCGATTGCCGCAAAGCGGTGCCCACACGTCAAGGGACGGCGCACGCCCCGCCGGCGTCCCACGCCGACGCGACTACCGTCGCAGGAATGGCACGGGTGTGTGTGGTCGGCAGCGTCAACATGGATGTGACGTTGGGCGTCGACGCCCTTCCACGACCGGGCGAGACCGTGCTGGCGTCCTGGTCGAGCCAGGGGCCCGGCGGCAAGGGCGGCAACCAGGCGATCGCCGCGGCCCGGGCGGGCGCGCAGGTGCAGTTCGTCGGCGCACTCGGCGAGGACGACGCCGCCAGACAGCTCCGGACGCACCTGACGGCCAACGGCGTCGGGCTGGACGGGACCATCGCCGTCCCCGGGCCGAGCGGCATGGCGATCATCGTGGTCGACGCCGGCGCCGAGAACACCATCGTGGTTTCGCCGGGCGCCAACGGGCGACTTTCCCCGTCCGACGATGCGGCACGCGCAGTGATCGCCGACTGCGACGTGCTGTTGACCCAGTTGGAGATTCCGGTCCCGGCGGCGCTGGCGGCGGCGCGGCAAGCCCGTTCGGCCGGGGCGGTCGTCCTGGTCAACGCCTCGCCGGCCGGGCGGCAGGACGGCGTATTGGCCGAACTGGCGGCATTGGCCGACGTGCTGATCGCCAACGAAGGCGAGGCCAATCAATGGCCTTGGCGGCCAAGCCATCTGGTGATCACTCTGGGCGCCCGCGGCGTCCGCTACGTCGGCGCCGACGGTGAGTTCACCGTACCCGCCCCCACGGTCGCCGCGGTGGACACCACCGGGGCCGGCGACGTGTTCGCCGGGGTGCTCGCGGCGACCTGGCCGTCGGCCCCGGGCACAGACCCGGCGCTGAAAGCACAGCGGCTGCACGCGTTGCGCCGCGCCTGCACGGCGGGAGCGCTGGCGACCCTGGTGGCCGGCGCCGGCGACTGCGCGCCGCGCGCCGACGCGATCGACGCGGCGCTGCGCGGGCCGAAACGTTAGCCGGCGTGCTCACCGGCACCTACGAGCGCTGAGCTTTTGCGGCCTATTCCGCGGGTACCTCGCGTTGGATCTCGTCCAGCCAGATGCGCGCCGACATGTCCGACGGGGCCCGCCAATCCCCCCGCGGCGAGAGCGCCCCGCCGTGGGACACCTTCGGGCCGTTCGGCAGGGCGGACCGCTTGAATTGACTGAACGAGTAGAACCGCTGCACGAAAACCTGCAGCCAGTGCCGAATCTCCTTCAGCGAGTAGGCAGGCCGCTTGTCTTCGGGAAATCCCGGCGGCCAGCTGCCCCGGTCGGGGTCGTGCCACGCGTGCCAGGCCAGGAACGCGACCTTCGACGGACGAAAACCGTAGCGCAGCACGTGAAACAGTGAAAAGTCCTGCAGCGCATACGGTCCGACTTTGGCCTCGCTGCTCTGCAGCTCTTCTTCTCCGCTGGGCACCAACTCGGGAGTGATCTCGGTGTCGAGCACCGACTGCAGCACCTCGCCTACCCCGGCCTCGAACTCGCCGGTGGAGATCACCCAGCGGATCAAGTGCTGGATCAGCGTCTTGGGGACACCGGCGTTGACGTTGTAGTGCGACATCTGGTCGCCGACACCGTAGGTCGACCAGCCCAGCGCCAGTTCGGACAGATCACCGGTGCCCAGCACGATCCCGCCCCGCTGGTTGGCGAGCCGGAACAGGTAGTCGGTGCGCAACCCGGCCTGCACGTTCTCGAAGGTGACGTCGTACACCTTCTCGCCGCGCGCGAACGGGTGATCGATCTCCTTGAGCATCAGTGCAGCGGTGTCGCGGATGTCGATCTCGGAGAAGGTGACGCCCAGTGCGCGGCTCAGTGCGATTGCGTTGCGCCTGGTGCGGTCCCCCGTCGCAAAACCGGGCAGCGTGAAGGCCAGGATGTCGCTGCGCGGGCGTTGCTCGCGGTCCATCGCGCGTGCGGCGACGATCAACGCATGCGTCGAGTCCAGCCCGCCGGAAATCCCGATGACCACCTTCGGGTAGTCCAGGGCCCGCAGTCGCTGTTCGAGCCCGGCGACCTGGATGTTGTAGGCCTCGTAGCAATCCTGTTGCAGCCGTTGCGCATCGGCGGGGACGAACGGGAAGCGCTCGACCTCGCGGCGCAGGCCGATGTCGCCTCCCGGTGGGTTCAGCCGGAACTCGATGCGCCGGAACGACTCCGCCGACGTGCGGTGGTGGCGCCGGTTGTCGTCGAACGTCCCCATGCGCAGCCGCTCGGCGCGCAGCAGCTCGGTGTCGACATCGGCGACGCTGCGCCGCTCCCCCCTCGGGAACCGCTCGGAGGAGGCCAGCAGCACTCCGTTCTCCCAGACCATGGTCTGCCCGTCCCAGGCCAGGTCGGTGCTCGATTCGCCCGGGCCCGCGGCAGCGTAGACGTAGGCGGCCAGACAGCGCGACGACGCCGAACGCGCCAGCAGGCTGCGGTCCTCGGCGCGCCCGATCGTGATCGGGCTGCCGGACAGGTTGGCCAGCACCGTCGCCCCCGCCAGGGCCGCCTCCGCACTCGGCGGAATCGGCACGAACATGTCCTCGCAGATCTCGACGTGCAGCACGAAGCCGGGCAGGTCTGACGCGGCGAACAGCAGGTCGGGACCGAACGGGGCCTCGATCGATCCGACGGGGCCACCGATGCGGATGCTGCCCCGCTCGTCGTCGCCGGACGCGATCTGGCGACGCTCGTAGAACTCCCGGTAGGTGGGCAGGTAGGACTTCGGCGCGACGCCGAGGACGACGCCGCGGTGGATCACCACCGCGGTGTTGTAGATGCGGTGCCGATGCCGCAGCGGGGCACCGACCACCAGCACGGGCAGCAGCTCGGCCGAGGCGGCAACGAGCCCGTCGAGGGCCTCTTCGACGTCGTCGAGCAGCTGGTCCTGCAGCAGGATGTCCTCGATGGAATACCCGGACAGCGTCAGCTCGGGAAAGACGGCCACGCCGACACCCTCGTCGTGGCACTGATGGGCCAGCCGCACCACAGACGCAGCGTTTGCGGCCGGATCGGCCAACGTGGTGTGGTGGGTGCACGCGGCGACGCGGACGAAGCCCTGGTTGTAGCTGTTGTAGAAATCCATCGCTCTCCCATTCTCGCCCAGGCGGCCTCAGCGCCGGTTTGCCGGGTACACCTGGTCCCATCGGTGACACTGTCATCTCCTGCATCTCCTGCCGACAACAGCATCCAGACCGTGTCCGCTGTGGTCCGCTGCGCGCGAATCCGGCGACGCCGACCTGATCCAGTTCGAGGACAACCGTGGCATCTTCAGCGCCGAATGCTCCGACATCGTCGAGTCGTCGCGCGGACACGCACGCTCGGGAACCGCGCCGGGTCGCTACCCTCGGGTAAGTGGTCGCCCGCCCAGAATCGCCGGAGCTGGTCGCGCTGTTGGCCGGTCGCCGCGTCGCCGTGCTCACGGGCGCAGGGCTTTCCACCGATTCGGGTATTCCCGACTACCGGGGCCCGGATTCGCCACCCAGCAACCCGATGACCATCCGCCAGTTCACGTCGGATCCGTCCTTTCGGCAGCGCTACTGGGCCCGCAACCACCTCGGCTGGCGCCACATGGCCGACACCGCGCCCAACGCCGGACACCGGGCGCTGGCCGCCCTGGAGCGGGCGGGGGTCGTGGCCGGCGTGATCACCCAGAACGTCGACCTGCTGCACACCAGGGCCGGTAGCGTCAACGTGGTCGACCTGCACGGCACGTACGCGCGGGTGGTCTGTCTGGGCTGCGGCCACACCATGAGCCGCGCCGCACTGGCCGACGAACTCGAGGCGCTCAACCCCGGCTTCCTCGCGCGCGCCGGGGCACTCGGTGGCCTGGCAATGGCTCCCGACGCCGACGCCGTCGTCGCCGACACCAGTACGTTCCGCTACCTGGGCTGCCCGCGCTGCGCCGGAATGCTCAAACCCGACATCGTCTACTTCGGCGAGAGCGTGCCCAAACCGGTCCTTGACCGGTCCTACTCGCTGTTGGAGCAAGCCGATGCCCTGCTGGTAGCCGGTTCGTCGCTGACCGTCTTCTCCGGCTACCGCTTTGTGCGGCACGCTGTCGGGCTCGGCATTCCAGTGGCCATCCTCAACCGCGGACGCACGCGCGGTGACGACCTGGCCACCCTCAAGATCGAAGGCGGGTGCTCCGAAATCCTGACGTTGCTGGCGTGCGAGCTTGGTGGACCGTGAGATCCACTGCCGAACCTCTCGAAGCCACAGGGCATGCCGCGGATGGCGTGAAGGACATTGCCCGGCGCGTGCGCGTCGAGCCGGCCAGCCGGCAGAACTTGCCCGACCAGCCCCCGGTCACGGCCCGGAGCTGACCAGCGCACTCACCGAAATAATTTGTGGCGCTTAGTATCTCATGTCCACAGGGGCCAGATGACCACCCCGATGCGACCTACGCAATTTCGTTAGTTTATTAACCAATAGTGTACGATTCAGATATGACCCAGCTCGCGCCGGAGATCGATCCGCTGGCCCTCGAACAGCAGGTCTGCTTCGCGCTGAGCATCACCAACCGCGCCGTCCTGGCCGTCTACCGGCCGCTGCTGGAGCCGCTGGGGCTCACCCACCCGCAGTACCTGGTGATGCTCGCGCTCTGGGATCACCGGAAGGAATCATCGGGGCGGCAGAAACCGTTGGTGGTCAAAGAGATCGCGGCCATTCTCCAGTCGGATTCGGCCACACTTTCGCCCATGCTCAAACGTCTGGACGCGCTCGGGC
>NZ_JBYCLC010000177.1:0-6795 GCF_057473685.1 Mycobacterium sp. TH-M116
TGCAGAGACTCCCACACCTGGTCCAGGGATTTTTCCGCGACCCGAATTTGGCCTACATCGCGGCCTGACTCGACTTATTTACGAACTCCTTAGTAAGTGCCGGCCTCGACGAAGATCCGATGACCGCGTGCTTTGAACGTGTTCAGCAAGTGGCACCGCTTCGCGACCGCAGGCGGAGAAACCAGATAGTCGCCGTGCAGCCACGCATAGATCGCCGCCCGGCGGGTGGGCTCAAGCGATGTGGGATTACGACCGATGTTCAACGCGGCGGTGAGCAGATTCTGCGTAAGTCCCGGCATAACGGCCAACCCTAACTGAGGGGGACCCGTTTGGTGGTCCAGTCGCTATGCGACTTGGGGTTTGGTGGATCGTGGTCCACTGTAGAGCGAACTCGGTGGGGGTCAGTTCACCATGGGCGGTGTGGGGCCTGTTGGCGTTGTAGTCACGGCGCCAGTCTTCGATGATCACGCGGGCTTCCAGGAGCGAGTCGAAGCGCCACGCGTTGAGCAGCTCGTCGCGGAGCCTGCCATTGAACGACTCGACCCAAGCGTTCTGCCATGGCGAGCCGGGATCGATGAACAGCGAAGCCGCGTCGTTGAATCGGCACCAATCGTTGACGGAGCGGGCCACGAACTCAGGCCCGTTGTCGAAGCGCACGTAGGTCGGCGCGCCGTGGGCGATGGCCAGACGGTCCAAGACGGCGACGACGCCGTCAGCGTCGATGCGGCGATCAACCTCAATCGCGAGGGCTTCACGAGTGAACTCGTCGATCACGTTGAGCAGCTTGAGGGTGCGACCGTCGGCGGTTGGATATTACGGCTGATGAGGGCCATTGTTCCGGGGTTGGGTGAGCCATCGTTCCGTTGCGGGGTGAGCCACTATGCCGATGGCGGGTGAGCCGTGGCGCCGCTGATGTTGTGGGTGCGACCGTTCGTCGGTCCGCGTCATTGGGACGCGGACGTGACGAAAGGGGTCGCCTTCGATGGTCGACTACAAACAGATCCTGCGGCTACGCGCAGAAGGGGTGAGCCAGCGCGGTATCGCCGATGTGCTGGGCTGCTCGCGGAACACCGTGGCGTCGGTGTTCGCAGCCGCAACTGCGGCCGGCGTGGGCTTCGGGGAGGTGGCGGACCTCGCTGCTGACGAGGTCCGCCACCGGTTGTTGCCCGCACCGATCAGGCCGGACTCAGACCGTGTGGCACCGGATTTCGAGCATGTGCACCGCGAACTCGGGCGCCCGTCGGTGACGCTGTTGCTGTTGTGGAATGAGTACGTCGCGGCGTGCCGGGCCAGTGGTGGGGTGCCGTATCGGTACTCGTTCTTCAACGAACAGTACCGCCGCTGGGTGGCCGCGACGGGGGCCTCGATGCGCATCGTGCGCACCCCGGGCGAATCCATCGAGGTCGACTGGGCCGGTGATGCGATGAGCTTCGCCGACCCGCTGACCGGTGCGGCGACCGAGGCGTGGCTGTTCGTGGCCGCACTGTCGTTTTCGGCCTTCACGTATGTGGAGGCGTTCACCGATATGACGCTGGTGTCGTGGATCGATGCGCATGTGCACGCATTCGAGGCCTTTGGCGGCACGGCCCGACTGCTGGTCCCGGACAACCTTCGCACCGGCGTATCGCGGGCCGACCGGTACGAACCAGCGCTGAACCCGGCTTATGCCAGCCTGGCCGAGCATTACCGCACCGCGATCATCCCGGCCAGGGTCAAGCGGCCGCGCGACTATCCCGAGGATTTGGTTATCCCGAGTGTCCGGCGTTGATGCAGCTCGAAGCCGTCTGTGGCACTGATTCCTCGGGATAACTATTCATGCTTACGCTGCCCGTCTCTGTCGTGTATCTCGAGAGGAGCAGCAAATGAGCGAATCTGTGGGCGGGGTGGTCGGGCGGGCAGACGACGTGGTTGCCGGGCTGGGGCATGCGCCGTCGACGTTGTGGCAGTACCGGTGGGCGTGGTCGCAGTTCGAGTCGTTCTGTTCACGCGAGGGCGCGGACGAGGTCACAGACGATGTCGTCGCGTCCTTCTTACGGTTCGTGGCCGAGGAGCACCGGCAGGGGCGGATCAAGGATTGGAAACGCAAGTTGCTGCGCAAGTCGGCGTTGGTGCTGGCCGAGGTGGCGGTGACGGGTTCGTACCGGTGGCGGCAGTCGCGCCGGTCGCACCCGAATGACGTGCTGAACGTTGCGTTCCGGCCGGTTCAGGAGCAGTTCGAGGCGTGGCTCGATCATCGCAGGCTGGCGGTGGCGACGCGGGAGCTGTATGCGACGGTGTCCCGCACGGTGCTGGCCTGGCTGCCCGAGCGTGGTGTGTCCGCTATCGAGGGCCTCTCGCGCGCGGACGTATCGGCTGCGGTGGTGTTTCTCGGCAGTCGCTACCAGGCGGGGAGCATGCGGACCGTGGTGTCGGCGTTGCGGGTGCTGTGCCGCTTCTTGGAGGATGCCGGCTGCCGCGCGGGACTGTCCGCGGCGGTGCCAGCGATGTTCGTTCGGCGTCGCAGGTCGGTGGCGGTGCTGGCCACTGATCGGATCGAGCAGCTGGTCAACTCCCCGGATCCGACCACAGGGCAAGGGCTTCGCGACCGGGCGTTGCTGCTGTTGGCGGCCAGGACGGGTCTGCGCCCCGTCGACATCGTCGGTCTGCGCCTGGGTGATATTGATTGGCGGCAGGGACAGATCACCTTGACCCAGCACAAGACCGGGACGGTGTTGACGCTGCCGCTGCTGGCCGATGTCGGTGACGCGATCGCCGGCTACCTGTTGCACGGCAGGCCCGCCGGTGCCGCCGACGAGCACGTGTTCCTGCGAACCAAGGCGCCGTTCACCGCCCTGTCACCGGTCAACGATCTGTATCACGTCGCGGCCCGGGCCTTTGCCCGCACCCGGATCCCTGCGCAGGGCGGCGCGGGCCGCGGTTTTCGCGTGCTGCGAGCATCGCTGGCGACCCGGATGCTCGAAGGCGACACACCGCTGCCGGTGATATCCGGCGCTCTGGGGCATCGGGGAATCGGCTCTGCCAAGCACTATCTCGCCGCGGACGAGGAACGCATGCGGGCCTGCTGCCTGGACTTCACGGGCATCGAACCGGCGGCGATGTCATGACCGGTTTCATCAGCGGCCTGGCCGCCCCCATCAGCAGCCTGCTCGAACTCAAACACGCGCTCGGCCTGCCCTATCAGACCTCCGAACGGCACCTACGCGCCTTCGACGCGATGTGCGCGCGGGACTATCCCGGGCAGGACGTGCTGACCCGCCAGATGGCGACGGTATGGGCCGCAGGCCGGCCCGGCGAGCACGTCAACGCCCAGATGCGGCGGATCACCCCGGTTCGGCAGCTGGCCAAACACATGGCGGGCCTCGGCGCGGCCGCGTACGTCATCCCGCCCGGTATCCCCGGCAAGCAAGTCCGCTACCGGCCGCACATCTTCACCCATGACCAGCTGCGGGCGATCTTCGACGCCGCCGACCGCATCGCGGCCAGCCCATTCGGCGGCCGGCGACACCTGATCATCCCGGTGATCTTCCGGATGATCTACTGCCTGGGCCTACGACCGGGCGAGGCCCGCAGGCTGCACCGCAACGACGTCGACCTCGCGCACGGCGCGGTACGGATCCGCGAGTCCAAAGGCCACATCGACCGGCTAGTTTTCATGTCCACCGACCTGCACGACTACTGCCGGCGCTACGACGCCGCGATCAGGGCGTATCACCTGGATCGGGTGCCGTTCTTCCCGAACCGGCGGGGACAGTTCTATAACCACTCCAGCATCAACTACTGGTTCCACGAACTGTTGAACGCCGCCGACCCAGCCGTCGCGGCCGCCCCAGGGTCGCCGCCGCGGCCCTACGATCTGCGCCACGCCCACGTCATCGAGATCATCAACACGTGGGCCCGCGCCGGGCAAGACCCCGAAGCGCTCGTCGCGTATCTGAGCCTGCACCTGGGGCACGCCAACACCGAGGACACCTGGTACTACTTCCACCTCGCCGCCGACTTTCACCCCGACCTGCGCGCACTGGCCAACACCGTCATCGAGTCCGTCCTGCCGGAGGCGTCCCATGGCAGCCGATGAGTTCTTCACCCTGGTGCGCAGCTGGCTGACCGTCCACCTTCCCCGCGCGCGCAGGCTCAGCCCGCACACCATCCGCTCCTACAAGACGGCGATCAACACGCTGCTGACCTACCTCGCCGAGACACGGCAGGTGAAGCTGGCCGAGGTCAGCTTCGAGGTCATCGATCGGGCCACCATCACCGCCTTCACCACATGGCTACTCGACACCTGCAACCTGAGCCCGTCCTCGGCGAACCAGCGGCTGGCCGCCATCAAATCGTTCCTGTGCTACTGCGCGGGAGAGGATCCGGCACTCGTCGAAATCTGGCTGGACGTCAAACAAACCCGACCCGCCCGCACCCCTGCCCGCACGCCCGACGCGTTGAGCATGACCGCCGTCGACGCGCTGATCCGAGCACCCAGCCAAAACGGCAGCCGAAACGTCAGGGACACCACCATGATCCTGCTGATGTTCGACGCCGCCGCCCGCGTCCAGGAAGTCCTCGACCTGACCGTCGCCGACATCGTCACCACACCGGGAGCCGGCCGCGTGACACTGACCGGGAAAGGCCGAAAGACCCGGGTGGTTCCGATCATGGACAAGACCGGCCGGCACCTCGACCAATACCTGAACCTATTTCATCCTGGCCGGTGCGACGTCGACGCCTTGTTGTTCTTCACCATCCGGTCCGGGAGGCGCTACCCGATGAGCCAGGACAACGTCGCCTATCTGCTCAACAAGCATGCTGCAACAGCGCGTGCGGCCTGCCCCGAGATCCCCGAACACGTTCACGCCCACCAACTCCGGCATGCCCGCGCCATGCAGATGCTTCGGGCCGGGGTGCCGCTGCCCCACATCAAGGAGTTCCTCGGCCACGCGAACATCGTCACCACCAGCATCTACGCCTCAGCGGACAATCAGATGGTCCGGGACGCAATCCAGAAGGCAGGCAGCACCACACCCGAACCCACCCCGATCTGGAAAGGAGACGACACCCTGATCCTGCAACTCGCCGGGCTCAAATAGTTATCCCGAGGAATCAGTGCCACAGACGGCTTCGACCTGCATCAACGCCGGACACTCGGGATAACCAAATCCTCGGGATAGTCTCGATAATCCCGAGTTCGGGATTAATGTGACAAGCCGGTCGTGGAAGGCAGCGTGCGGTTCGTCGCCAACCAGGTCGCCGCGGTGCTGCGTGATCGGCGATTCGTGGGCCTGGCCGAGTTGAACGAGGCCATCTTTGATGTGGTCGAGGCGATCAACGCGCGGCCGTTTCAGAAGCGGGAGGACTCCAGGCAGATCGTATTCCTGCGAGACGAGCAGCCACTGCTGCATCCCTTGCCGCCGGTGCGGTTCGAGTTGGCAGATCTACGAAAAGCCAAGGCAGGAACGAACTATCACATTCAAGTGGACCGCAATTTCTACTCAGTGCCATCGACGCTGATCGGGCGCAGTCTGGATGTGCGCCTGACCTCGGGCACCGTGGAGGTCTTCGTCGGCACCGAACGCGTGGCGTGTCATGTCCGGTTCAAAGGTGTTCGCGGCCGGTATGCCACCGTGGCCGAGCACATGCCTGCCGGGCATCGACACCGACTGGCCGACTGGAGCCCGGCCCGCTTCGAGCAGTGGGCGGCGGCCATCGGCCCGAACACCGTGGCGGCGATCCAGGCGATCCTGGCCTCCCGAAAGATCGTCGAGCAGTCCTACCGGTCGTGTCTGGGGGTGATGGCATTGGCCAAACGCCAAGGCGGTGCGGCTCGGCTCGAAGACACCTGTGGCCGGGCGCTGGGCGCGACACCGGCACCGTCCTACACGCTGATCAAGAAGCTATGGGCCGCTTGGGAACCTGCCGATCCACCACCGGTGGCGTCCCTGGGTAACGCCGGCTTCGTGCGCGGCGCCGACTACTACGGCCAGAGCGGGGGCCAATCATGATCGACGTGCAGACCTTGGACAGGCTCAAGGCGATGCGCCTGTCAGGCATGGCCGAGTACTTCGAGAACCTCGCCACCGTCACCGGTGCGCAACCGCCCACCGGCCCGGAGATGGTCAAGATGGCCGTCGACTGGGAATACGAACGCCGCCGCAACAGCAAGCTGCACCGACTGCGCCGACACGCAGCACTGGCCCAACCCGCCGCCGACATCGCTGACATCAAAGCCATGCCCGGCCGCAACGTGGATGCCGAGTTGATCGCCCGCCTCGCCGTCGGCAACTACCTGCAAAACCGTCAGGACGTAATCCTGCAGGGCCCGACCGGCGCCGGGAAGACCTATGTAGCCTGCGCGCTGGGCAACAAGGCCTGCCAGCAATACCGCAGTGTGCTCTACTTGCCGGCCGGTGAACTGTTCGACCGGCTCACCATCGCCGAACGCACCGGGGAGCGCAAACGCTGCCTGGACACCCTGGTCAAGGTGGAGTTGTTGATCATCGATGACTGGTTCCTCACCACGCCGAGCCGCCAGCAGATTCAGCAGCTGCACACCTTGATCGATCGACGGCATAAGACGGCATCGACGATCTACTGCACCCAGCTGCCGCCCGGCCAGTGGCACGACCGCATGGAGGAGAAGATTCTCGCCGACGCGATTATCGATCGCATCACCACCAACGCCCATGCCACCGTGCTGACCTGCGACGAATCAATGCGCAAGCACTTCGGCCTGCCCGGCTGACCAGCCGCCGGTGGGGCGGACCACCAGCTGGCCCGTCCCACCGGCACTACCCAGCCCACGAC
>NZ_JBYCLC010000178.1:0-1780 GCF_057473685.1 Mycobacterium sp. TH-M116
CCGCGAGGCCAGCGCCACCGCGAAATCCTGAGGCGTCGCCCGCGGGGCCGACGCCAATCCCAGGGCGGCGTCGGACAGGTAGGACCGCGGCGTCGACACCGCGTCGCGCAGCAGCAGATACCCCGGCCCCAGCAACGGTGCGGTCAGCAGCAGCGCCAGGGCCAGCGCGTACCCGGGCCGGGTCCAGCGCACGGTGAGCCGCCCGAGCCGGGTTATTCCCGCTCGGGCGCGCCGCCGGGTTCATCGGGCGCGGCCGACTCCGATTCGGACGACTCGTCGGACGCCAGGGTGGGCGCGTCCGGTTCGGCGGGCGCGTGATCCACGTCGGGGCGCTGGGTGGGCAGTTTCTCGGTTTCGGCTTCGGCCCCGGGCACGGGCTCGTCGGCGCCACCGCCGGAGAACTCCTGGTCGCCGCGGTCCAAGCCGGGATCGGTCAGCGCGCTCTCGATGCGCAGGCTGAACGAGGCCAGCAGCGCGCCCCCGATCACCGCGATCAAGCCGGTCGCGGTGAAGGTGATCGGCAGCACCCGCGACCACAGCGCCAGCCGGTCGCGCTCGTCGCGGGCGGCGTTGACCTGTGATTCGACGGTGTCCTCGTCGGAGGTGACCTTGTAGTCGACCAGCGTCAGTTCCGGCTTGAGCGGATCGCGCGCGTAGTAGTGGTTCGCGTGCACGACTTCCTTGACGATGGTTCCCGACACCGGGTCCACCCAGAAGGTTTTCTGCGCGGCGTAGTAACGCGTCATCGTGATCTGTTCGCCGGGTTCGCCGGGCACGCCCCACATGGCCGCGGACGCGGTGACTTTGCCGTCCTCGTTGCCGGCGTACAGCGACGGATAGACGACAGGAGCCACCAGCTTGCCGGCGCTGGTGTAGCCGATGTTCTGCGTGAACCGATACGTCGTCAGCCCGTTGACGTCGTCCTGGCTGTCGTAGTTGACGTCGAACGCTTTTTGCGCGATCGGATCGAAGTACGGGTACGTCTTCTTCTCGGTGTGGAACGGGAACCGATAGGACAGCCCGTCGTGGCGCAGCGGGATAGCGGCCGGTGGGTTGTCGTCGCCGAACGCGCGGGGCTTCTGCACCGAGCCGCCGGCGCGGGTGTCGTCGGACACGGCCATGGCCGTCTTGCGGTTGAGGGTGACGGTGTCCACGATCGCCAGCAGCAGCCCGCTGTCCTTCTGCTTGTCGGTGCGCCGGACCGTCGACCCGGCCTGCAGCGTGACCACGTCGGCATTCGCGGGCGACTCGACGGTGATCTGTTGCTGGGAGACCAGCGGCACGTTCTTGTTGGTCACCAGATGGTCCGTGGACAGGGATCCGAGGTCGAGCGCGGCGCCGGTGCCCGTGCTGACCAGCGTGGTGTCGATGTCGAGTGGAACCTTGGTGATCCTGCTGCCGGTGTACGTCGACAGCAACAGCGCGGCGATCAGCAGGGCGGCTCCGAACCCGATGATCCCGCACGCGGCGAATCGCAACATGACTGCCCGGTTCACGTTGCCGTGCCCTCCTCGTGGTCCATGTCGTGGTCCGTTGAAGGCCCCGATGCTCCCTGGGCTCGCCGGCCGGACCGAGCAGCAGGCTAACCGGTTTGACCCTAACAGCAGATCGTCGGGCCCCGGGTGCGGAAGGAACCTGACGCCACGCAGCAGTCGGCGGTGCGGTTACCGGCGGGAACCAGGAGCAGGGTAGCGGGGTGCACACGGAACGCGGCGAGCCGTCACCGGCACACTGGGATGATGACCGACGGGATGATGACCGACGGGATGATGACCGACGG
>NZ_JBYCLC010000179.1:0-1836 GCF_057473685.1 Mycobacterium sp. TH-M116
TGACCCAGTGATGCCTGCGGGCCCGGTAGGGCTGTTCCCCGTAGGACTGTTCCCCGTAGGGCTGTTGTGGCGCCGATTTCCGGGACTGTGCAGTCGCTGTCCGCTGGCCGGCCGATTGCGCGGTCAACTGATGCCTTCCCCTTCACCCTCACATCGCGTGCGCAGGTTTGATATTTGATTAAACATGGTGTTGTGTAGGTCACAGTATGGCCTCGACGGCCGCCCTGACAAGCTCCGAAAGCCCTGGCAACCCGCGTGAACGCTCCGCTATCGATCCGGCCGAGGAGACGGCGGCCGCTGCGCCGGGCGCAGTTGTCCGACGAGGTGGCGGGCCACCTGCGCGCGTCGATCATGTCGGGGACGCTGCGCCCGGGAACGTTCATCCGCCTGGACGAGACTGCGGCCGAGTTCGGGGTCAGCGTCACGCCGGTGCGGGAGGCCCTGCTCAAGCTGCGCGGCGAGGGCATGGTGCAGCTGGAGCCGCACCGCGGCCATGTCGTGCTGCCGCTGACCCGCCAGGACATCCAGGACATCTTCTGGCTGCAGGAGACGATCGCCAGGGAGCTGGCGGTCGCGGCCACCGAGCGCATCACCGACGCCCAGATCGACGAGCTCGAGTGCACCAACCACGCCCTGGCGGCGGCCGTGGAGTCCGCGGACGCCGAGGCGATCGCCGACATCGAGTTCGCGTTTCACCGCGTCTTCAACCAGGCCGGCGGCCGGATCAAGCTGGCCTGGTTCCTGCTGAATGCCGGGCGCTACATACCGGCGCTGGTGTACGCGGGCGACCCGGAGTGGGGCACGGCCGCGGTCGACAACCACCGGAAGCTGATCGCCGCGCTGCGCCGCCGCGACGCCGCCGCAGCCGCCGAGCAGACCGTGCGGCAGTTCACCGACGCCGCGCAGCGGCTCACCGACATGCTGGAGCGCGCCGGGATCTTCGCCTGACCCGGATTTCACCGTGGATGGCCGTAGGCCTCGCCCCACCGATGGAGTAGCTGTCCGTGGGGCGTCCTGATCAGGAAAAGTGCCCCTCGAGCTGTGCTGATTGATGGCCTTGACGCAGTGATCGCCCGAGGTTGGAAAGGCACTTCCGGTGCACGTGGGTTCAGGCCGTCACGATCGGGTCGCGAGGTAGATGGTGGCGGCCGACTGGCCCCGGGTAAGGGGGTTGTCGAACCAGATCTGCCGGGCGTCGACGTCGGTGAAGACGGTGTGGAGGACGGAGCGGAAGTCGTCGTCCGGTGGATCGTCGGACCACATGGCGAACGTGCCGCCGGGGGCGAGATGAGCGGATGCGGCTTGTAGGCCGTCGTGGGTGTAGAAGGCTGCGTGCGGTTGGTGCAAGACGTGGCGGGGCGAGTGGTCGATGTCGAGCAGGATCGCGTCATAGGTTCGGCCGGGCTGCTGCGGATCGAAGCCCACCGAGCCTGTCGCGGCCGCGAAGAAGTCCGCGCACACGAGCGAGACGCGGGGGTCGGTGGCCAGACCGGCTGTATCCGGGAGCAGATCGCGCTCGTGCCAGTCGATGACGGCATCGGAGTATTCGATGACCGTGAGTCTGTGAATCCGGTTGCACTTCAGAGCTTCTCGCGCGGTGTAACCAAGCCCGAGCCCTCCGATGATCACGTCCAAACCCAGCCCCGGCGTCCTTGCCAGTCCCAGCCGTGCCAGCTCGCTTTCGGCGACGGTGAAGAGGCTGGACATCACATACTCGTCGTCGAGCTTGACCTCGTAGACGTCGGCACGCACCGTCAGGTCGAATCGGCGCCGCAAGCTGATCACACCCATCGGAGTCTGCTGCCAGCCCAATTCCTCGAAGCGTGCGGTCATCGA
>NZ_JBYCLC010000180.1:0-1655 GCF_057473685.1 Mycobacterium sp. TH-M116
TGAGGTAGCCTTAACGCATGGCTGATGTGACAACGATCAAGGTGCCCAAAGCACTGCGGGACAGGATCGCGGCTGATGCCGCCGACGAGGGGCTCACCGCTCAATCGTTTCTCCAGTCACTCATCGACACCCACGAACGCAACAAACGCCTGGCGGCTGTAGCCGCTGCCTACCGCGAGTCTTCTGACGAAGACCTAGAAAGCTGGCGCGAAGAAACGGAAGACTGGGCCGCCGTAGACGCCGACGCCCTAGGCCGGTGACCGATCTCAGCCCAGGAAACGTGGTCTGGGTGCAGTTCGACCCCACTGTGGGCAGAGAGCAACGCGGGACGCGGTCCGCGGTAGTCGTCGCATCCCGCGGCTATCTGGCGGCCGTGCCCGAGCTCGTAATCGTCGTCCCCGCTACCACTCGAGATCGCGATTGGGCGCACCATGTCCGGCTCACCGGGCCGCGACTACGGCTGCCGAGACCGACATGGGCGATGACGGAACAGCCCCGCACGATCAGCCACACGCGAATCACCGGTGGCGCCGGCAGCGTCGAACCAGGATCTATGCGCCAGATTTGGCGCTGGCTCGACGACTTCCTGCATCACGCGTAGCAACTCGCACCTGTCGAACATGCACCATTACCAGTTAATACTACGAGTTACAATGTGGTACAGAGGATTTGACCACTTGCGTCTGCTCAAATAAGCTGCACGTGCTCAGCATTTCAGTTTCATCGGTTGAAAAAGCTCAGTACTTCTGCGCCACGAGGAGGCCTAGCGCACACAAACCTGATTTGATTCCGACATCGCGGGTCGCAGACCGGTGGCTTGGTCGACCGCATTCGCCCGACGCTCCCCTGGGCCGGCGGCCTTCTGATTTCTCACATACGTCACAGTGACGCTTTGAGCCGAATGGCGATGCCGCGCAAACGCTTTGGGACTAGTCAGTTCCCCGCTCTAAGGACGTCGATCCTGCAGATCGGTCCATACGCGCGCGCAAGCCGCTCATCCATCGTCACCAGAGTCGCATCGAATGCCTCCGCGAGTGCCACGTACAAGGCGTCCCATCCCCGCACCGAATCCCGCAGCTGCCACGCACGCTCCAACAGCCACCGGTGCCCAACACGCTCGCCCGGCCAATCGCGCAAGTCAGTGACGGCCTGCTGCGCAGCCGTGCCGTCCAATCGCCCCCGCAAGTACTGGCCCCGGATGACCCCCATCACTTCAACGTCGATCACGTGCGGCGCCACATGATCGACGTCCGCCGCCAGACACGCCCCGATCGCGCCCGCCCGGGGCGTGTCAGCCACAACCTCGAATAAACAGGACGCGTCAACGACCAGCATTGGGCCACTCGCCGCGCCACTCATCCAAACTCTCCAGCACCTCAGTCGTGGAAACCTCCGAGGGTCGACGACCGGTCCGCGTCAACCACTGCGCAACCGAAGGGCGCGCCGCCAGCCGGGCCGCCTCACGGCGCAGCAACTCGGGCACCGTGATCCGCTCCTCCGCGGCACGACGGACCAACGCGGCATATATATCGTCGTCTATGTCGCGAATTTGAACCGTCTTAGCCTCGATCCGTGGACTGAACTCGGTGAGGTGTGTCGAGTCTGATTTTTACCACGGTTTTGGTTGTGTGCAGCGGGTAGCTGCTGGTCTGCCC
>NZ_JBYCLC010000181.1:0-3431 GCF_057473685.1 Mycobacterium sp. TH-M116
GTGCTGGTCTGCGCGCCGACCGGCGCCGGCAAGACGGTGGTCGGCGAGTTCGCCGTGCACCTGGCGCTGGCGGCCGGCGGCAAGTGCTTCTACACCACGCCCCTCAAGGCCTTGAGCAATCAGAAGCACACCGATTTGACCGTGCGCTACGGCCGCGACCGCATCGGCCTGCTGACCGGTGACCTGTCGGTGAACGCCGACGCGCCGGTGGTGGTGATGACCACCGAAGTGCTGCGCAACATGCTCTATGCGGATTCGCCTGCCCTGCATGGGCTTTCCTACGTCGTCATGGACGAGGTGCACTTCCTCGCCGACCGGATGCGCGGTCCGGTGTGGGAGGAGGTCATCCTGCACCTGCCCGACGAGGTGCGGCTGGTCAGCCTGTCGGCGACGGTGAGCAACGCCGAGGAGTTCGGTGGCTGGATCCAGACGGTGCGGGGCGACACGACGGTGGTGGTCGACGAGCACCGACCGGTGCCGTTGTGGCAGCACGTCCTGGTGGGCAAACGTCTCTACGACCTGTTCGACTATCGCGGTTCGGAGGCCGACGAACGCCCGGACGGCAACCGCGAGCCGCGTGTCAACCCGGACCTACTGCGTCACATCGCGCACCGCCGGGAGGCGGACCGGATATCGGACTGGCGGGGTCCCCGACGGCACGGCTCCGGACGCCCGGCAGGCAGACCGCGGTTCTACCGCCCGCCCGCCCGACCTGACGTGATCGCGACCCTGGACTCCGAGGGCCTGTTGCCGGCGATCACGTTCATCTTCTCGCGGGCGGGTTGCGACGCTGCAGTCCACCAGTGCCTGCGTTCGCCGTTGCAGCTGACCAGCCAGGAGGAGCGCGCGCAGATCGCCGAAGTGATCGACCACCGGTGCGGTGATCTCGCCGATGCCGACCTGCCCGTGCTCGGCTACTACGAGTGGCGCGAGGGGCTGCTTCGCGGCCTGGCGGCCCACCACGCCGGCATGCTGCCGGCCTTCCGGCACACCGTCGAGGAGTTGTTCGCCGCCGGCCTGGTCAAAGCGGTGTTCGCCACCGAGACACTGGCGCTGGGCATCAACATGCCTGCTCGCACCGTCGTGCTGGAGCGGTTGGTGAAATTCAATGGCGAACAGCACGTGCCGCTGACGCCGGGGGAGTACACGCAGCTGACCGGGCGCGCCGGCAGGCGCGGCATCGACGTCGAGGGTCACGCGGTGGTGCTCTGGCAGCCCAGCGAGGAGACCACCGAACCGTCGGCGGTGGCCGGCCTGGCGTCGACACGCACCTTCCCGCTGCGCAGTTCGTTCGTGCCGTCCTACAACATGACGATCAACCTGGTGCAGTACATGGGCCCGGAACAGGCGCACCAACTGCTCGAGCAGTCCTTTGCCCAGTACCAGGCCGACCGGTCGGTCGTCGGCCTGGTCCGCGGCATCGAGCGGGGCAACACGCTGCTCGACGAGATCGCCGCCGAACTGGGCGGGCCGGAGGCGCCGATCCTGGGCTACGCCCGGCTGCGCGCGCGGATCACCGAATCGGAGCGCGCACAATCGCGCGCCTCCCGGCTGCAACGCCGGCAGGCGGCCAGCGACGCGCTGGCCGCGCTGCGCAAAGGCGACATCATCAACATGACCCACGGCCGGCGGGGCGGGCTGGCAGTCGTGCTCGAGTCGGCCCGTGACAGCGACGATCCGCGGCCCCTGGTGCTGACCGAACACCGGTGGGCGGGACGGATCTCCTCGGCGGACTATTCGGGTGCGCCGGGCCCGTTGGGGTCGATGTCCTTGCCGAAGCGCGTCGAACACCGGCAGCCGCGCGTGAGGCGAGACCTGGCATCGGCGCTGCGGTCGGCCGTGGCCGGGTTGGCCGTTCCGTCCGAGCGCCCCGGTGGGCGCGGTTCCGGCGGCGACAGCGACGGCGAGTTCCACAATCCGGAGCTCGCGGAGTTGCGGGCCGAGTTGCGTCGGCATCCGGCGCACAACAGTCTCGGCCTCGAAGCGCAGGTCCGTCAGGCCGAGCGCTACCTGCGTGTCGAGCGGGACAACGCGCAGCTGGAAAAGAAGGTCGCCGCGGCGACGAACTCGCTGGCGCGCACTTTCGACCGCATCGTCGGGCTGCTCACCGAGCGTGGGTTCATCGAGGGCCCGGCGGCCGATCCCCACGTCACAGACGACGGCCGGCTGCTGGCCCGCATCTACAGTGAGAGCGACCTGCTGGTGGCCGAATGCCTGCGCACGGATGCATGGGCCGGATTGAAGCCCGCCGAGTTGGCGGCGGTCGTCTCCACGGTGCTCTACGAGACTCGGGGCGGCGACGCGCCCGGCTCCTTGTCCGCCGCCGAGGTGCCCACCCAGCGCTTGCGGCAGGCGCTGCAGCAGACATCCCGGATGTCCACCGCACTCCGTGCCGACGAGCAGGCACATCGGATCGCCCCGAGCCGCGAGCCCGACGACGGCTTCGTCAATGTCATCTATCGCTGGGCGCGGACCGGTGATCTGACGGCGGCGCTGGCCGACGCCGACGCCCATGCCTCGGCGGGAACCGGTTCGCCGTTGCTGGCGGGAGACTTCGTGCGCTGGTGCCGGCAGGTGCTCGATCTGCTGGACCAGGTGCGCAACGCGACCCCCGATGCCGGACTACGGGCCGCCGCCAAGCGCGCCATCGACGACGTTCGGCGCGGCGTCGTCGCTGTTGACGCCGGGTAGGCTGTGCCGGAGCTACGGTGAGACCGTAACGAAAAGCCAAGACGTCAAGGGGCTGAGGAGAAACGATGAGCGGACCGCAGGGATCGGAGCCGGACCAGCAGTGGCAACCGCCCGGTCACAGTGGCGACCAGTCCTCGGAACCGGCTCAGGCAGGATCGCCCTGGCAGCAGCAGCCGGACCAGGATGCGGGGTGGCAGGCGCCGGCTTATACGCCGCCCCCCGGGTATTCGCCGTACCAGCAGCAGGGGGAGCAAGGCTACCCGCAGCAGCCCGGCTACGGGCAGCCTGAGCAGCAGTACGGTGGGCAAACCCCCCAGTACGGTCAGTACGGCCAGCCGGGTCAGTACGGCCAGCCGGGTCAGTACGGCCAGCCGGGCCAGTACGGCCAGCCGGGCCAGTACGGCCAGCCGGGTCAGTACGCCCAGCCGGGTCAGTACGGTCCGCCGGGTCAGTACCCGCAGCAGTACCCGCCCTACGAGCAACCGGGCAAGAAGCGCTCGACCACGCTGATCGCGGGGGTGGTCGGGGTGATCGCCTTCCTGCTCCTCGCCGCCGTGCTGGTGCTGGGCTTTTGGGAGCCCGGCTTCTTCGTCACCACCAAGCTGGACATCAAGAAGGCCCAGACCGGCGTCCAGCAGATCCTGTCGGATGAGACCAACGGCTACGGCGCCCGCAACGTCAAAGACGTGAAGTGCAACAACGGGGCGGACCCGACCGTCAAGAAAGGCGCCAGTTTCGAC
>NZ_JBYCLC010000182.1:0-1640 GCF_057473685.1 Mycobacterium sp. TH-M116
GCCGTCACCGTCGAGGTCAACCAGCGCGTCGTCGCGCAGCCCGTCGCCGTCGAGATCCAGCCCGAACGCATCGAAGCGGCCATCCCCGTCGAGATCCACGTCTGGCGTGCCGTGCAGCAGCGCCGCCGTGCCGTCGTCTCCACCCATGCAGTAGTCCATGACCACTCCGACGCCGGTCCGCCGCTAGTGGTTCCCGCGCGATCCCCACCAGGACAGCAGCTCGGCGGTGGCCTCCTCGGTGCTCAGCGGTCCGCGCTCGAGTCGCAGCTCCTTGAGGAAGTGCCACGCCTCGCCCACCTGAGGGCCGGCCGGGATGCCGAGCAGCTCCATGATCTGGTTGCCGTCCAGGTCGGGGCGCACCCGCGCCAGGTCCTCCTGCGCGGACAGTTCGGCGATCCGCGCCTCCAGCCGGTCATAGCTGGCCTGTAGTCGCGCAGCCCGGCGCTTGTTGCGGGTGGTGCAGTCCGCGCGCACCAGCTTGTGCAGCCGCGGCAGCAGCGGACCGGCGTCGGTGACGTACCGGCGCACCGCCGAGTCGGTCCACTTCCCGTCGCCGTATCCGTGGAACCGCAGATGCAAAAACACCAGCTGCGAGACGTCATCGACCATCTGCTTGGAAAACTTCAATGCCCGCAACCGCTTTCGCACCATCTTGGCGCCCACCACCTCGTGGTGGTGAAAGCTCACACCCCCGTTGGGCTCGTGGCGCCGCGTCGCCGGTTTGCCGATGTCGTGCAGCAGTGCCGCCCAGCGCAGCACCAGGTCCGGGCCGTCATCTTCCAGCGCGATCGCCTGCTGCAGCACGGTCAGGGAATGCTGGTAGACGTCCTTGTGCTGGTGATGCTCGTCGATGGCCATCTGCATGCCGCCGACCTCGGGTATCACCACCTGCCCCATCCCGGTGTGCACCAGCAGGTCGATTCCGGCGACCGGGTCCTGCCCGAGCAGCAGCTTGTCCAGCTCGGCGGCCACCCGCTCGGCGCTGACCCGGGCCAGTTGCGGGGCCATCTCCGCGATCGCCTTCCGCACCCGCGGGGCCACGGTGAAGCCCAGTTGCGACACGAATCGCGCGGCGCGCAGCATCCGCAGCGGGTCGTCGCCGAAGGACACCGACGGAGCCGCCGGGGTGTCGAGCGACTGCTCGCGCAGTGCCGCCAAACCGCCCAGCGGATCGAGGAATTCACCGGGGCCGTCGGGTGTGACGCGCACGGCCATCGCGTTGACGGTGAAGTCGCGGCGCACCAGATCATCCTCGAGGCGATCCCCGTAGCGCACCTCGGGGTGGCGCGACACCTGGTCGTAGCTGTCGGCGCGGAAAGTCGTGATCTCCAGGCGGTGCCCGCCCTTGCCGACGCCGACGGTGCCGAAGTCGATCCCGGTGTCCCACACCGCATCAGCCCACCCACGCACGATCTGCTGCACCTGCTCGGGGCGGGCATCGGTGGTGAAGTCCAAGTCGGGACTCAGCCTGCCCAGCAGTGCGTCGCGCACCGAACCTCCGACCAGATACAACTGGCGGCCCGCGGCATCGAACGTCGCGCCCAGCTCACGCAACATGGGGGCGTGCCGGTTGAGGGCCACCGCGGCGGCGGTCAGAAGGTCGGTATCGGCGTTCGGCACGTTCGGTCAGCCTAGTCGTA
>NZ_JBYCLC010000183.1:0-32892 GCF_057473685.1 Mycobacterium sp. TH-M116
GGGCCAGTACGGCCAGCCGGGCCAGTACGGCCAGCCGGGCCAGTACGGCCAGCCGGGCCAGTACGGCCAGCCGGGCCAGTACGGCCAGCCGGGCAAGAAGCGCTCGACCACCCTGATCGCCGGGGCCGGACTGATCGCCTTCCTGCTCATCGCCGCCGTGCTGGTGCTCGGCTTCTGGGAGCCTGGCTTCTTCGTCACCACCAAGCTGGACATCAAAAAGGCCCAGACCGGTGTCCAGCAGATCCTGTCCGATGAGACCAACGGTTACGGCGCCCGCAACGTCAAAGACGTCACGTGCAACAACGGCGCCGACCCGACCGTCAAGAAGGGCGCCAGCTTCGATTGCAGTGTGAGCATCGACGGTGCGCAGAAGCATGTGACGGTGACCTTCCAGGACAACACGGGCACCTATGAGGTCGGCCGGCCCCAGTAAGGGCGGTCAACCCCGAAGCGTGTCGAGCGCCTTCTGCAGCCGCGCGATCGACGAGCCGACACCCAGCTCGGTGGCCAGCCGGGCGGTGCGCTCCGGGTCGGCGGCCGTCAGGGGCAGGGCGTCGGTCGGAGTCGACAGTGTCACCGGCGCGTCGGTGGCTACCCGTACCACCCCTTCCGCGGCCTGGATGTAGTCGGTGGCGGTCAGCAGTTTCGCGCGAAGCCCTTTGGCCATCGTCAATTTCGGGTCGCCGGCGGCGGCCAGTATCTGCTGCAGCGATCCGTGCCGTGCCAGCAGCGCCGCCGCCGTCTTCTCGCCGATGCCCGGCACGCCGGGCAGACCGTCGGACGGATCGCCGCGCAACAACGCCAGCTCGGCATAGGCCGCCCCGGCCCGCTGCGTCGGCACCCCGTAGTGGTCGGACACCTCGGCGGGTCCGAACAGGATCGCGTTGGTCAGCCCACGGCCCAGGTAGAGCACCCGAACCGGCACCGGTTCGTCGGCAACCACCTGCAGCAGGTCGCGGTCCCCGCTGACCACGACGACCGGGTCGGCGCGCTCCCGCGCCGCCAGCGTGCCCAGCACGTCGTCGGCCTCGAAGCCGGCCGCACCGGCCATCGGGATGCCGAACGCGTCGAGCAGCTCGGTGATCATGTCGACCTGTGGGGTCAGGTCGTCGGGGACCTCCTCGATGTCGGGCTCCCCGGCGGGCTCCGGTTCGGCCACCCGATGCGCCTTATACGACGGGATCAGGTCCACCCGGAACTGCGGCCGCCAATCCAGGTCCAGGCACACCGCCAGCCGGCCGGGCCGCTGCCGGGTGATCACCACGGCCACCGAGTCGACAAAGCCGCGGACGGCGTTCACCGGCCGGCCGTCGGGAGCGGTGATCGAGGAGGGCACGCCGAAGTACGAGCGGAACCACATGCTGGCGCCGTCGAGAAGGACCAGGGGCGGAGGCATGCCGGGTATGGTCTCACGACGCTTCCCGTGAGCAGCCCCCCGCAAGAGGAGGTGCCCAACACATTGCCCCAAACGCGGCGTTGTGGGGTGATTGTGCGTCTGGTCACCGTCGTTGGCCGCGCCGGGCTAGCCTGACTACCAATGGACTCTGAACGATTCGACGCAAGCGTGTACGCCCGCCGGATGGCCGCGGCGGCCGCCGCGACCGCCGGGGCGGGTCTCGACGCCCTGGTGATCACCCCCGGTTATGACCTGCGGTACCTCGTCGGCTCGCGGGCCCAGACGTTCGAGCGGCTCACCGCACTGGTGCTGCCGGCCTCCGGTGACCCGATCGTCGTGGTGCCGCGCCTCGAACTGGCCTCCCTGGCGGGGTCGGCCATCGCCGAACTGGGCCTGCCGGTGCGTGACTGGGTCGATGGCGACGACCCCTACGTGCTGGTGAGTGCCGCGTTGGGCGGTGGCCGCCTCGCGACCGCCGTCACCGATTCCATGCCGGCACTGCACCTGCTGCCCCTGGCCGACGCGTTCGGGAAGCTGCCGGTGCTTGCCACCGACGTCCTGCGCGGGCTCCGGATGGTCAAGGAGGCATGCGAGATCGACGCGTTGCGTAAGGCCGGTGCGGCCATCGACCGGGTACACGCCCGGGTGCCGGGGTTTCTCGTCCCCGGCCGCACCGAAGCTGACGTCGCCGCTGCCATCGCCGAAGCCATTGTCGCCGAGGGGCATTCGGGAGTCTCATTCGTCATCGTCGGCTCCGGGCCGCACGGAGCGGATCCCCACCACAGCTATTCGGCCCGTGAACTGCATGCGGGGGACGTCGTGGTCGTCGACATCGGGGGAGCCTACGAGCCCGGCTATCACTCGGACTGCACCCGCACCTACAGCATGGGTGATCCAGAACCCGAAGTGGCCCAACACTATTCGGTGCTCGAGCGCGCCCAGCGAGCGGCCTTGGACGCGGTGTGCCCGGGCGTGACCGCCGAGCAGGTCGACGCCGCCGCCCGCGACGTGCTGGCCGACGCGGGGCTCGCGGAGCACTTCGTGCACCGTACCGGGCACGGGATCGGCCTGTCGGTGCACGAGGAGCCCTACATCGTCGCCGGCAACGACCTGCCGCTGGCCCCGGGGATGGCCTTTTCCATCGAGCCGGGCATCTACTTCCCGGGCCGGTGGGGCGCGCGCATCGAGGACATCGTCGTGGTCACCGAGGACGGCGCGCTGGCCGTCAACAACCGCCCGCACGAGCTGATCGTGGTTCCCGCGTCGTAGCCAGCGATGTCACCCGCGCCGCGTCGGGTGGGTGCACCATCGCCGGGGGGGCGCTATCCCTCGCCGCGTTCGAGCAGCGTCGAGGATCCCAGCACCCGCTCCACATGCACCTCGATGACCACCCTCCGCGGGTTGGGCTTGGGAGTGCGGTAGCGCTGGGCATAGCGCAGCTCGGCGTCGCGCACGGCGTCGGCGTCGCTGTTGACCTTGGATCGGCCTTCCAGGGACAGCCAGCGCGCACCGTCGACCTGGCTGAGCACGGCGACGCCGGCACGGTCGGCGTTGACCGCCTTCTGAGACCCGCCGGTGGTGATGACCCGCGCGATGTGTGTTGTGGGATCGAAGGTGAATCCCACCGCCACGACGTGCGGTGATCCGTCGTTGCGCAGTGTGGTCAGCATGGCCAGATGCCGTTCCGACAGGAATGCCAGCGCGTCGTCGGTGAGCCGGGTAGTGGTGTTCGCCATCACCGCCCACGCTAGCGCAGGTGATAATCGCAGCCGTGGACGACACGGGCGCAGGCCTGATACTGATCCTGGGCGGTCGCAGTGAGATCGGCGTCGAACTCGCGCGCCGCCTGGCTCCGCAATCGACGGTGGTGCTCGCCGCGCGCGGCGCCGACCGACTCGACGAGCAGGTCGCCATGCTGAAAGCCGCCGGCGCGGTAGCAGTGCACACGAAAGAGTTCGACGCCGACGACCTGGCCTCGCACGGCCCCTTCGTCGCCTCGGTCGTCGACGAGCACGGCCCCATCGGCACCGCCGTGCTGGCCTTCGGCGTCCTGGGTGACCAGGTCCGCGCCGAAACCGACGCCGCCCACGCCACCGCCATCGTGCACACCGACTACGTCGCCCAGGTCAGCATGCTCACCCACCTGGCGGCCGCCATGCGCCACGTCGGCAAGGGCACGCTGGTGGTGTTCTCCTCGGTGGCCGGGATCCGGGTGCGCCGCGCCAACTACGTCTACGGCTCGGCCAAGGCGGGCCTGGACGGCTTCGCCGGCGGCTTGGCCGACGCACTGCACGGCAGCGGCGTCAACCTGCTGATCGTCCGCCCGGGATTCGTGATCGGGCGCATGACACAGGGCATGGCGCCCGCGCCGCTGTCCAGCACCCCACAACGAGTGGCCGATGCCACCGCACACGCCCTGGCAAAGGGGCGGCGTACCGTATGGATACCGTGGGCGCTGCGGCCGACGTTTTTCGCGATGCGGTTGTTGCCCCAGTTCGTGTGGCGCAGGATGCCGCGATGATCCGCGCCGGCGACGCCGCAGAACGAAGCGACGATGAGGAGCGGCGCTCATGATCGTCGTCGTCGGGATCGGCGCCGACGGCATGGCGGGCCTTTCGCGGCAGGCGCGCACCGAATTGGTGAGAGCCACTGTGATTCACGGCGCACAAAGGCAGCTTTCCCTGCTCGACGACACCGTCACCGCCGAACGCCGGGAGTGGCCGTCGCCGATGCTGCCCGCCCTGCGGAACCTGCCCGCCGACGACGCCGCCGACGTCCACGTCGTGGCCAGCGGCGACCCGCTGATGCACGGCGTCGGCGGCACACTCGTCCGCGTGTTCGGCGCAGCCAAGGTCATCGTGCTGCCGCACGTCTCGTCGGTCGCGCTGGCCTGCGCCCGGATGGGCTGGAACGTCCACGACGCCGAGGTGATCAGCCTGGTCACCGCGCGGGCGGACACCGCGGTGCGCCGGGGCGGCCGGGCGATCGTGCTCTCGCGTGACCACACCACGCCGGCGACCCTGGCCGGATTACTCGACGCCCACGGGCGCGGCGAGTCCGTGATGACTGTTCTCGAACAGCTTGCCGGCCCGGGTGAACGACGCCGCGAGGCCACCGCGCGGCAGTGGGCCCACAGCGCCCCGCCGGATGTCGACGACCTCAACGTGATGGCCATCCACTACCTGCCCGACGAGCGCGTCTCGCCGTTGCCCGACGACGCGTTCGTGCACGACGGCCAGATCACCAAACACGGGATGCGTGCCGTGACGTTGGCGGCGCTGGCACCGCGCCCGGGAGAGCGGTTGTGGGATGTCGGCGCGGGATCGGGCAGCATCAGCGTCGAGTGGTCCCGCAGCTGGCCGGGCTGCAGCGCGGTCGCGTTCGAGCGTGACGGAAACCGGCGCCGCAACGTCGAATTCAACGCCGCTGCGGCGGGCCTGGACATCGACGTGCGCGGCGACGCGCCTGCGGCGTTCGACGGGGCGGAAACCCCGTCGGCGATCTTCGTCGGCGGCGGCCTGACCCAACCGGGTCTGCTCGACGCATGCTTCGACCGCTTGCCCCGGGGCGGACGCTTGGTCGCCAACGTGGTCACCGCCGAATCGGAAGCCGCGCTGATCCAAGCACATTCGCAACTCGGTGGACTGCTGCGACGTTTTCAGCACTATCAGGGCGAACCGCTGGGCGAGTTCACCGGCTGGCGCCCGCAGTACCCGGTCACCCAATGGGCGGTGACGCGATGACGGTCTACTTCATCGGGGCGGGCCCCGGCGCCGCGGACCTGATCACCGTGCGCGGCCAACGAATTCTCCAGCGATGCCCGACGTGCCTCTACGCCGGGTCCATCATGCCCGACGATCTGTTGGCGCTGTGCCCACCTGATGCGAATGTCGTGGACACCGGCCCGCTTACGCTCGAACAGATCATCGTCGAGTTGGCCGGCGCGGACGCCGTAGGTCACGACGTGGCGAGGCTGCACTCCGGTGACCCGTCGCTCTACAGCGCCCTGGCCGAGCAGTGCCGCCGGCTCGACGAACTCGGCATCGGCTACGAGATCGTTCCTGGCGTGCCGGCTTTCGCCGCAGCCGCGGCCGCCCTGAAGCGCGAGCTCACCGTTCCCGGGGTGGCGCAGACGGTGACGCTGACCCGGACAGCCACCCTGTCGACCCCCATGCCGCCCGGTGAGGAGCTGGCCGAGCTCGCCCGGTCCGGGGCCACCCTCGTCCTGCACCTGGCCGCCGCCCAGATCGATGCCATTGTCCCGCAGCTCTTGGCGGGCGGGTACCGCCCCGAAACACCGGCCGCGGTAGTGGCTTTCGCCAGTTGGCCGAGGGAAAGTGTGCTGCGCGGCAATCTCGCCGGCATCGCCGAACAGATGCACGACGCCAACATCACCAGAACCGCCGTCATCGTCGTCGGTGACGTGCTGGCCGCGCACGGTTTCACCGACAGCTACCTGTATTCGAGCGGGCGGACCCGGGGTGGTCGGCACTGATGCGGATCTTGCTGCTCGGCGGGACCGCGGAGGCGCGGGCACTGGCGCGGGCCCTGCACCCGCGGTTCGACATCGTGAGCTCGCTGGCCGGCCGCGTTCCCGACCCCGCCCTCCCGGTCGGGCCGGTGCGCATCGGCGGATTCGGCGGCGTCGACGGGTTGCGGCGGTGGCTGCACGACGAGCGCATCGACGCCGTCGTGGACGCCACCCACCCGTTCGCGGCGACGATGACGTCCCACGCTGCCCAGGTGTGCGGCCAATTGGGGATGCCGCATCTGGTGTTGGCCCGCCCGGCTTGGGACCCAGGGCCCGCGGGCGTCGTCGCTTCCGATGCGCAGGCGGCCGAAGTCGTTGCTCAGCAGAGTTATTCGCGGGTATTTCTGACCACCGGCCGCTCGGGGGTGAGTGCCTTCGCCACCAGCGACGCATGGTTTTTGATCCGGGCGGTCACCGCGCCGGACGGCGCCGCGATGCCGCGCCGTCACCACGTCGTGCTGTCTCGTGGGCCTTATTTCTACGACGACGAGCTCGCCCTGTTGCGCGAGCACCGCATCGACGCGCTGGTGACGAAGAACAGTGGCGGGCATATGACCCGGGCTAAGCTAGATGCCGCCGCCGCGCTGCACGTTGCCGTCGTGATGGTGGCGCGGCCGGCGCTGCCGGAGGGGGTGCGCACCGTCGCCACCGTGCGAGAGGCCGCGGAATGGATCACCCGGGAGGTCGCCGGCGGCTGACCTGCCGAATCGTCGCTGCCGACGGCCGCGAGCGGCGCATCGCGGCAGCGGGTGGTGCGGGACCGGGTGATGCTCACCGGCAGCCGTACACGGCCGCAGGCGGCCACAAAAATACGGTGGGGGGTATGGTATACATGGTGCAACGCGCCCGAGACGATGCGAGGATTCGAGCACGCAAACCAGGCCACAGGGGCACTACGGGTGGCTGAAGACCACGCTCGCGGGGTCTCATGCCCTAGCCGTCTGCAGCCTGCCCTACCATCTCCACGGGGTACGGAAGCGAAACTGCCAGGACAGAACCAGGCTTGAGAGCGAAAGGAAACCCCGATGTTGGCCTTTCTCAAGAAGGCTTGGGTACCGCTCGTCGTCGTGGTGGCGGTCGCCCTCGGTGGCATCGCGGTCAACGACCTGCGTGGCATGTTCGGCTCCGAAGAGATCTTCACCGCCACCGGAAGCAGCGCCGAACCGCTCACGCCCTCCCATATCAAGCGGGTGACATACGAGGTCTACGGACCCGCTGACACGGCCGGGAGTGTCAGTTACCTTGACATGAGCGCCCAACCGGAGCAGGCGAGCTTCACCAGCCTGCCCTGGACGTACACGATCACCACGACCGTGCCCGCGGTGATCGCCAACCTGGTGGCGCAGGGCAACAGCGACACCATCGGGTGCCGCATCACCGTCAATGGCGAGCTCAAAGACGAGCGGTCGGCGGATGGCCACCACGCCCAAACTTCTTGCTTGGTGAAAGCCGGATGAACACAGACACCGAGACGCGCCCCAAGTTCATGCGGTTCGTCCGCAACTTCGCGGTCCCCATCATCATCGGATGGTTGCTGCTGACCGCGGGCCTGAACCTGCTTGTGCCGCCGATCGAGTCGGTTGCCCGAAACCACGCGGTCACCATGTCGCCTCAGGATGCGCCGGCGATGATCGCCGCCAAGCGCATCGGCGCGACGTTCCACGAGTCGGACTCCGACAGCATCGCCATGATCGTCCTGGAGAGCGATCACAAGCTCGGCCCGGACGCGCACCGCTACTACGACAGCCTGGTGCACAAGCTGGACGCCGACCACAAGCACGTGCAGCACGTCCAGAACGTGTGGGGGGATCCGCTGACGGCCGCGGGCGTGGAGAGCCGCGACGGCAAGGCCGCCTACGTCCAGCTCAACCTGGCCGGCAACCAGGGCAGCACTCTGGGCAACGAGTCGGTCAAAGCGGTCCGCGAGACCGTCGATCGTTCATCGCCGCCCCCGGGCCTCAAGGTTTATCTCACCGGCCCGGCAGCGCTGACGACGGACATGAACGACGCCGCCGACAAGAGCATGTTCACGATGATGGGCGTGACGGGCGTGGTCATCATGATCATGCTGTTCATCGCCTACCGTTCCGTCAGCACGGTGCTCCTCGTTCTCGTCATGGTCGGTTTCGAGATGGGCACGGCCAGGGGCCTGGTCGCGCTGCTCGGCAACGACGACCTGTTGGGGTTTTCGACGTTCGTCGTCGCCATGCTGTCCTCGTTGGCGATCGCGGCGGGGACCGACTACGCGATCTTCCTCATCGGTCGCTATCAGGAAGCGCGTCAGGCCGGTCTGGATCGGGAAGCCGCCTACTACAGCATGTTCCGCGGCACCTTCCACATCATTCTGGGATCCGGGCTGACGATCGCCGGCGCCACCTTTTGTCTGCACCTGGCGCGGCTGTCCTACTTCAAGGCGCTGGGGATTCCGTCCGCGGTGGGCCTGGTCGTCGTCGTCGCGGGCGCACTGACAGCCGCGCCTGCGGTTGTGGCAGTGGCCAGCCGGTTCGGGCTGCTCGACCCGAAGCGGGCCGTCAAGGTCCACGGCTGGCGGCGCATCGGGACCGCGAGCGTGCGCTGGCCGGGCGCGGTGTTCGCGACCTCGCTGGCCATCGCGATCGTCGGTATCCTCTTCATGCCGACCATGAAGACCAGTTACAACGACCGCTACTACATTCCCAAAGACCTGCCGTCGAACGTCGGATACGAGGCCGCCGAGCGTCATTTCAGTGCCGCCACGATGAATCCTGACATCCTGATGATCGAGAGCGATCACGACATGCGGAACAGCGGCGACATGATCATCCTGGACCGGCTGGCCAAGGACGTGTTCCGCTCGCCGGGCATCGCGATGGTGCAGAGCATCACCCGGCCGCTCGGTGGGCCCATCGAGCACACGTCGATACCGTTCCAGATCAGTGCCCAGTCGATCCCTATCCAGGAAAACCTTCAGTTCATGAAGGACCGGATGGATGACATGCTCAAGATGAGCGACGACCTCGGCGCCATGATCGGGTCGATGCAGCGGATGCAGGGTTTGATGACCCGGATGAGCGACTCGACGCACCGCATGGTCGGCGACATGCACGACATGCAGGTCACGCTGGACGACATGCGCGACCACATGGCGGACTTCGACGATTTCGCACGGCCGCTGCGTGATTACCTGTACTGGGAACAGCACTGCTACAACATCCCGGTGTGCTGGGCGACGAGGTCGGTCTTCGACGCGATCGACGGCCTCGACAAGTTCAGTGACAACATGAAGACGCTGATCAAGGACGTCGACAACATCGACGCGATCATGCCGCAGATGGTGGCCCAGTTCCCGCCGATCATCGCGGTCGCCAAGTCGATGCGGGGCAGCCTGCTCACCATCCACAGCAGCTTCTCGGGTCTGGTCACGCAGATGTCGCAGATGACCGACACCGCGAGCGCCATGGGTCAGGCGTTCGACGCCTCCCGCAGCGGTGACTACTTCTACCTGCCGCCGGAAGCGTTCCAGAACGCCGACTTTCAGCGCGGTCTGAAGCTGTTCCTGTCCCCCGACGGGAAGGCCGCGCGTTTCATCATCACCCACGACAAGGACCCGGCGACCCCGGCCGGCATCGACGCGGTCAAGCCGGAACTCGAGGCAGCTCACCATGCGGTCAAAGGAACGACATTGACCGATGCCAGGTTCTACCTGGCCGGAACGGCCGCCATCTACCGCGACATCCAGTCCGGCTCGCACTACGACCTGTTGATCGTCGGGATCGCGGCGATCACGCTGATTTTTGCTGTCATGGTGATCATCACGCGGGCTCTGGTGGCGTCCCTGGTGATCGTCGGGACGGTGCTGCTGTCGCTGGGAGCCGCCTTCGGGCTCTCGGTGCTGGTGTGGCAACACCTCGTGGGTCTGGATTTGAACTGGATCGCGCCGGTATTCGGGCTGATCATCCTGCTGGCTGTCGGCTCCGACTACAACCTTTTGCTGGTGTCGCGGTTCCAGGAGGAGATCGGAGCCGGTCTCAAGACCGGGATCATCCGGTCGATGGGCGAAACCGGTGGGGTCGTGACGTCGGCGGGCCTGGTCTTCGCCTTCACCATGATGTCGATGGTGGCCAGCGATCTGAGCTCGATCGGACAGGCCGGCAGCACGATCGGCCTCGGCCTGCTGTTCGACACCCTGATCGTCCGCTCGTTGATGACGCCGTCGATCGCCGCGCTGCTCGGTCGTTGGTTCTGGTGGCCGATGCGGGTGCGCCCCCGCCCGGCCAGCGAGATGCTGCGGCCGTTCGGCCCGCGGCGTCTGGTCCGCTCCCTGTTGCTGGGCGAGCCCGCCGATGCGGCAACAGCCAGGACCCCACGGCAGGCCAACGGCTCGGCTGCCACCCAGGAATACGGCGGCCAATTCGCCTCCGACGACATGACGCACAGTGGCGGCGACGGCCCGGAGCCGGGCCGCGCGCATTGAGCCGATGCCGGTGTCCCGGTCGCCCGACGCCGAACAGGATGGCGGGCTGTCAAAACGGGTAGCGCCGGGGCGTGAACACCCGGTCACCCGAATCCACTGAGTGCCACTGCGTTTGCGACGACCCGACGATCAGCAGGCAACGCATGTCGATGTCGGCAGGATCGAGATCGGCCAGCCGCACGACCCGGACGGTTTCCTCGGGCCCGGAAACGTCACGGCCGATCACCACCGGTGTCCCCGGTTCGCGATGGGCCAGCAGGATGTCGCGCATCGCGCCGACCTGCCAGGTCCGCGTCGCCGACGCCGGGTTGTACACGGCCAGAACCAGATCCGCGCCGGCCACGGCGGTGAGCCGGGCGGCGATCACGTCCCACGGCTTGAGCCGGTCGGACAGCGAGATCACGGCGTAGTCGTGACCGAGCGGAGCCCCGACCCGGCTGGCGACGGCCTGGGCGGCGGTCATCGCCGGGATCACCCGCACCTGCACCCCCGGCCACTGCTTGGCCTCTTCCAACACGGCGGTGGCCATCGCGAACACGCCCGGGTCACCCGACGACACCACCGCCACGGCGTGTCCCTGCTCGGCCAGCGAGCAGGCCAGGCGTGCCCGCGCGGGTTCGTCAGTGTTGCCGCTGGAATGGCGGCGCTGCCCGTCGTGGGCGGGCACGCGGTCCAGGTAGCCGGCGTACCCGATCAGGTCGGTCGCGGCCGCGAGTTCCCGCCGGGCCTGCGGCGTCATCCAATCGGTGTCGCCGGGCCCGAGTCCCACCACCGCCACCGCCCCCGTCGCCCGGCGGCGGTCCCGCCGCATGCCCGGCAGCACGGCCAGCGAAAAATACGGCACGCCGTTCTCGTCGACATCGGCGGCGGGTAGTACCCGTTCACCGGAGGTGCTGGCCCGCTCCACATAGAACGCGTCGTCAAGTCTTCCGGACGCCGAAAGCGCTTCCCGGACATTGTGATAGGAGCGGCCCAGTTTGAGGATGACGGCGGCGTCGGTGTCGGCGAGCCGCCGCGTCAGCTCGGCGGCGGGCAGGGTGCCCGGAAGCACCGACAGCACCTCGTCGCCGGCCACCAATGGCGTCGCGATGGCCGCCGAGGCGGCACTCACCGAGGTGACCCCGGGAACGATGACCGCATCGAATCGCTCCGTGAGGCGGGTGTGCAGATGCATGTAGGAGCTGTAGAACAGCGGGTCGCCCTCGGCGAGCAGCGCCACATCGCGCCCGGCGTCCAGGTGTGCCGCGATCCGCCGGGTGGCTTCGACGTAGAAGTCCTCGAGCGCCCCGGCGTAGCCGCCGGGATGATCGGTGGACCCGGTCGTCACCGGATAGACCAGGTGCTCCTCGATCTGGTCGGGCCGCAGGTACGGTTCGGCGATTCCTCTCGCGATGCTGTGACCGTGCCGGGCGCTGTGATAAGCGACCACGTCCGCGTCGCCGATCACCCGGGCGGCCTTGACCGTCACCAGTTCGGGGTCGCCGGGGCCCAACCCGACCCCCCACAGAGTGCCTCTGGGGGCGCTTCGCGCGGTGCCCTCCGCGGTCATTCGCGCTCGCTGGCGATCGCGTTGACCGCGGCGGCGGCCATGGCGCTGCCGCCGCGCCGGCCCCGCACGACCAGATACGACATGCCGCGCGGACCGTCGATCAGCTCCTGCTTGGATTGTGCCGACCCGACGAAACCGACCGGGCCGCCCAGCACCGCCACCGGGGATGCGGCGCCCTCGTCGATCAGCTCCAGCAGCCGGAACAGTGCGGTGGGCGCATTGCCGATCGCCAGGACCGCACCGGCCATCCGGTCGGCCCACAATTCCACGCCCGCCGCCGAACGGGTGGTTCGCCGGCGGGCGGCCAGTTCGGCCGCTCGCGGATCGGCGACCAGTGACACCACCTCGTTGCCGGCCGGCAACCGCGCGGTGGTGATCCCGGCGGCCACCATTGACGCATCGCACAGCACCGGTGCGCCGGCTCGCAGGGCGGCGCGGGCCCGCGCGACGACGTCGTCGGTGAAGGCGACGTGGTCGGCGACATCGATCTGGCCGCAGGTGTGGATCAACCGGACCACCACCTGGGCGACGTCGGCCGGGAACCGGCCCAGGTCGGCTTCGGCGCGGATGGTCGCAAACGACTGGCGATAGATTTCTGCCGCGTCGCGGATGTAGTCGAGCACCCGATCACCCTAAGGCTCGTCACTGTGGCGACCCGCCGCGGAGCGCGCCAGCCGGTATCCGTCCCCGACGGCGACCAGCACCTCACCGGCCAGCGGGCTGCCGCACGCCCGCTCGCAGCCCACGAAGTGACGATGCACCTCGGCGTCGGGCTCCAGGGACCGCGCGGCGTCGGCCCGCACATCGGCGACCGAGTGCGCGCACCCGGGCCTGCCGGTGCAGGCGCTGACCGTCAGCCAGGGGGAGTGTTCGTCGAAAACCAGGCCCAGGGGCGCCAGCACCCGGAGTGCGACGTCCGCCGCCTCTTCGCTGAGGTCGCACACCAGCACCGAGCGCCACGGCGTGATCACCAGCGGGGCCCCGATCGCGGCCAGAAAGTCGGCGACGCGCGCGGGCAGCACGCCCAGCGGGACCGCGGCGCCCAACGTGACGCGGCCGTCGTCCTGGCTTAGCCAACCCACCGGCGCTCGGGTGACCGGTGCGAAGCCGGCGCCGAGTTCGATTCCGGGCATCAGGCGTGCGATATCGTCGAGTTCTTTTATCCGCCAGGCATTTCCGCGAATTTCGAGGAAGCGCTTCGCGATCGTGACCAGCGCGTCGACCACCTCGTGGGCGGCCAGCCGGACGCCGGTGTCGCGTCCGGTGATGAGCAACGCACAGCCGTCGGGTCTTGCATGGACACCCACATCGGCGCGCAGCCCGGACACGTCGGCGCGCCCATCGTCCAGACTGAACCAGAACCGGCCGCCAAGCTGGGCGAGCCTGGGATCCCCGCAGATCGCGGTGTCCAGCGCACCCACCAAGGGCCGTACGTCGAGGCTCCCACCGGCACGGCCGGACAGCGGCGACGCGACGATGTTGCGGATGCGCTCGTGAGTCGCCGAGGGCAACAGTCCGGCACCGGCGATCGCTTCCGCCACCGCGGTCACATCGGTGACCGCGCGTATCTGCAGGTTGCCCCGGGCGGTCAGCTCCAGCGCTGCGGAACCGGATGCGCTCGCGGCTCCCGCCACTGCGGCGAGCTGGGCGGCGGTGATCATGCCGCCGGGGAGCCGCACCCGCACCAATGCGCCGTCGGCGGCCTGGTGCACCTGGAGTGCACCCGGACAGGCGTCGGTTCTGCGCGCTCTGGCCACATGATCACGCTACGGGAGACAGAGGGTTCTGCGGCCCGATCGATCACTCGTAGACGTGCGCCCTCCCGACGACGGACGCGCGGTCGAGAGCGAGGCAGAACTCCTTTTCAAGCCTTGCGACGATTGTCGCCACCGGTTCGATTGCGTGGATCGTCTGTAGGCCCTGACCTGCGGCCCAGGCGTCCTTCCACCGTTTGATGGCGGCGGCGCCGGCGGTGTAGTTCTTGGCTGTCGCCACGGGCGCGAGACGGTCGGGATCGAGTCCCAGGGCGCTCAGACTGGGTTTGAGCCACGAGGCCGGGGTCCCGGTGATGGCCGAGCTGACAATCAGGTCGTCGGGTCCGTGGTCGACGATCATCTGTTTGTATCCGGGCACCGCCATACTCTCCTCGGCGGCCAGGAAACGCGTACCCATGTACACCAAATCCGCGCCCGCAATGACCGCTCCCGCCACACCGTGTCCGTCGCTGATTCCGCCACCCACGATGATCACGCCGTCGAAGAACTCTCGTACTGCGGAGATGAAGGCGAACGGGGACATGTGCCCGGTATGGCCACCGGCTCCTGCAGCGACACAGGCCATTCCGTCGGCACCGGCCTCGCTGGCCTTGTGCGCCAGCCGGATGTTGATGACGTCGGCGATCACCATGCCCCCGTAGCCCTTCACCACGTCGATGACGGGTCTCGGTGAACCGAGCGCCGTAATGACCATCTGTGGCCGGTATTCGGCGATCAGCCGAAGATCCTCGGCAAGACGGCCGTTGCTGCTGTGCGTCACGAGATTGGCCGCCCAAGGCGCGACCGGGCGGGCCGCGTGCTCAACGGTGCCGAGTTGGTCGGTGATGGTGCCCATCCACACGTCGAGGTCGGCCGTCGTTCGGCAATTCTGAGTGGGAAACGAGCCGATGATGCCCGCCCTACAGGCCGCCGTGACAAGTTCTGGTCCGGAAACCAGGAACATCGGGGCCGCGATGACGGGGAGTCTTAACGAGAAGGGGAGCGGTTGGTTCACGATGGCCCTCATGCGTAGTGGGAGCAGGTCAAAGTATCAGGACTGATCGGAGTCGACTTGGGTAGGTGGCCCGCAGAGCGCGTTGTCGGCCATCATTGCGGTGAGTATCCTTGCTGCTTTCCCCCGGTCGGCCTTTCCCAGCGGCGTCAAGGGCAACGCGTCGACGCGGCGCACGTCTTTCGGTCTCTTGAAATCGGGCAGGCATCGGCGGCTTGCCGCGAGTACGCCGGCATCGTCGGTCAACTCCGCGCCGGTGGATGTGTAGAGAGCCGCGATGCGCTGTCCCCAGACGGGATCGGGTAATCCGACGACGACAACGTCGCTGACCCCCGGGATCGCGGCGAGCGCTTCCTCCACTTCGCGCGGGTAGACGTTGTAACCGCCGGAGATGATCATGTCGTTTCTGCGGCCGCTGAGTCGCAGATAGCCGTCCGCTCCGTAATAGCCGAGGTCGCCAGAGAACAAGATTCCGCCGACGTGGCTCTTACCCAGGTCTGCGCGTCCCCGGGAGTGGTGGTAGCCGGGGCCGACTGCGGGCCCGCCGACAACGAGTTCGCCGACAACGCCGGAGTCGACCGGACGGCCGTCGTGGACGATGGCGATCCGGGTCGGTGCGCACGGGCGGCCGATGGAGGTGAGAAGGTCTTCGCCGTCGACGATTGCCCTGCGATGGTCGTCGGGCGACAACACCGCCAGCGGCGGAACGGCCTCGACCATTCCGTAGTACTGGACCAGGTTCGGGGTGATGCGGCGGAATGCCGCGGCGATGTGTGCAGCGGGCATCGGGGCGCCCGCGTAGGCCAGCATTCTCAGGCCACGAAGCACACCCAACCGGGCATCGTCGCATTCCAGCAGCCGGGAGATCGCGGTGGGAACCAGGGCGGTGTGGGTTGCCCGGTGGAATGCCGCCGCGCCGAGCAATTGCGAAGGCGTGGGGTGTTCGAGCAGAACCTGCCGACCGCCGGCCTCCAGGAACGGCAGGACGAACAACCCGCTGGTGTGGATGATGGGGCCGGCGTGCAGGAAGACCGCCGGCCGCCGGCCGTCGAGTGTTCCCGCGAGCACATTGTCGTGCATGGCGCGAAGCGAGGTGAGCCGATTGCCATGGGTGCGTTGTGCGCCCTTGGGTAATCCCGTGGTCCCTGAGGAATAGTGCAGCGCACACAGAGATTCAGCGCCCGGAGTTGGCAGTTCGGCGTCGCCGGAACCGGCGTCGATGATGTCTTCGAGTGATGGCGAATCCGGCACCGAAGAACCGACTCTGATTATCCGCGTAGCCATTTCGGTCTGACGGGCAAAGTCCGCGCCGCCGGCGACGCGGACGTCGAGGATGATCGCCTGAGGTTGGCAGTCCCGCATCACCCGCAGCCACTCGGCCAGCCCCACCCGGGGGTTGAGCGAGACCCTGATGAAACCGCCTATCGCAAGGGCCAGATCCACCTCGACTGCGTCGACCGAGTTCGGCAGCAGACACATGACGCGCGACTGGACCGGCAGGCCGGAACGTCGCAGTCCAACGGCTACGCGGTGGGCTCGCTCGGACAGGTCAGCGAATGTCCGGGAGACCGTGTCGTCCTGGACGGCGATGCGTGCGCTGAACCGCTCGGCCGCGGTTCGCACCAAGGCCGCAATCGACATGCGCCCCTCCGAGACCAGCTGATCACTGCACTACTATAAATGAAGTAAACATGTTCGGAGGGTGCTCGTGCAACATTTCGCCGATCAGGAACTCCTGACGAGGCGTTGGGGTGCGCCACAGGGCTCTGGTGATGTGCGGATGCAGGCTCGGGGCGCCGGAGTCGTCACAGTACGGCGAGCGCGGCTGGTCGTATCGCAAGGTCAGGCGCTACTTCGATCAGCGGAGTGTCCCTCATGTACGTGACGAATAACATTGAGCCCAGCCCGATTTCGATGACCATTGACCTTCTCGGCGATCGACTTACCGCGGCAGTGCTCCGCGAAGCGTTCGTCGAGCACACACGCAGGTTCAGCGAGTGGGCCATCCGGCTCGGCGCGCCGCCGGCGGTGCTCTCGATGAGGCTGAACAACCTGGTCGACGCGGGCTTGATGGTACGCCGGCCTTACCCCTCGAGCAGCGAACGCTACGACTACGCATTGACAGAATTAGGGATGGCGACCTGGGAGTTCCTGGTCAGTGCCTGGGCGTGGGAACGGGAATGGTCGGCTGAGGGTGCAATCCAGCCAGAACTTGTTCACCTCGACTGTGGCCACCGCGGACCTCCAGCGCTGATGTGCAGGCATTGCGATCGCACCGTGACTGTCGGAGACGTTGCCGTCGAGCGCAACATCGAGTCATTGGTCATCGCCGCGGGAAACGGACGGCGCCGGCCGTCGAGAAGAACCGCGTCGCCGGTCAATCGAGCGGATCTTCAGTTCACGCAAGTCATGGAGGCCATCGGTGACCGATGGAGCGCGCTGATCACCGGTCTCGCGCTCAGCGGCGTCCGGCGATTCGGGGAGTTCCAGTCGATTTTGGGAATCTCACCCACGACGCTCACCGACCGGCTGTCCAGGTTGACCGATGCGCGAATCCTGCTGCACAGCATCGGTCGCCGTGAATACGCCCTCACTCCCAGCGGCCGGGGTCTTTTTGGCATCTTCGCGTTCCTGATCTCCTGGGCGCAGCTCGCGTATCCGGACACCACGTGGAACGGCCCCCGACTGCATCATCGGCGGTGCGGCTCGGAGCTCGCACCGGCCCTCAAGTGTCGCGGCTGCAATCATGTGATGCTTCGTACCTCGGTGCGGTTCGAACCGCCGCCGTGGTTGGGCGCGGACCGAAGCACTCCGAAGGTTGGATAGACGATTGACAACGCTGGCTGTGCCAGTTCTACTTCATTAGTAGTAGCGACATGCGGGGCGGTTGGCTGCGTGACGGTGGCCAGCGTCACGCCGCGACACCGTATAGGCAGCCGATGCGACAGGATGGCAGGCCGATGTTCTTCGATACCCACCGCCAGAGGTTGGACGATGCGGTCGAAGCCAACCGCACTCGGTCGGCGTGGACCGGCTTTGCGCCACTGACACCTCCGACATCCGACGACGCGACGGCGCTGGTTGCCCAGTTCGACGGCACCACGCTCAAACTGTCGAGCAACACCGAGACCGTGATCGCCGCTGATGAGACGTCGCCCTACCACGGCAAAGCGCTCAATGTCCGGTACACCGCCCCTTCCGCCGAGGAGGCGTTGGCCGCCGCCGCCGCCGCGGCGCCGGCGCTGCGTGACGCCTCCGCGGCCACGCGCGTGGGAGTGGCGTTGGAGTCACTGCACCGGATCCATCAACGTGGTGCGTTGTTCGCGGCCGCGACCTCGCACACGACCGGGCAAAGCCTGAGCATGGCGTGCACCGGTAGTGGGACCAATGCTCTGGACCGAGGGTTGGAAGCGCTCGCGATGGCATGGTCGGCCATGAGCCGTGTGCCCGAAACCTCCTTATGGGAAGGGACATTCGGTAAGTCCTCGGTGAAATTGGCGAAACGTTATCGGTTGCGGCCGCTGGGTACCGCGCTTGTGGTCGCGTGCGCGTCGTTCCCGGCCTGGAACGCCTATCCGGCCATGCTGGCCAATCTGGCGACCGGCAATCCGGTCCTGCTCAAGCCGCATCCGCGTTCGGTGCTGGCCTGTGCTCTCGCTGTCGGGGTATTGCGGGAGGTGTTGAACGAGGCGCAGCTGCCCGCCGATGCTGTCCAGTTGGTGGTCGATACCGTCGGCGACCCGATTGCCGGCCGGCTTGCCACCGATCCCGCGGTGCGGATCGTCGACTTCACCGGTAGCCCTGAGTTCGGGCAGTGGCTGGAGCACAACACTCCTGGAACCTTGGTGTTCACCGAAACCGCCGGCGCCAACACGGTCATCCTTGATTCGGTTGCCGATCTCGACGCCACGATGCGCTCGCTCGCAGGTGGTGTATCGCTGTTCAGCGGGCAGATGTGCACCAGCCCGCAGAACATCTACATCCCCGATGCCGGCGTGCTGACAGACGATGGCCCCGTGGCTCGTGACGACGTGGTGGCGACGCTGATCGCGGCGATCGACGACATCACAGACGCGCCGAGGCGGGCGGCAGCGGTGTGCGGCGCCCTGCAGTCCGAGGACACCGTCGATGCGATCATCTCCCTTGCCGAGGCAGCATCCCGGCAGGGCACGCTGGTCCGCAGGCCCAGGGCGTACCTCCATCCGGATTTTCCTCAGGCCCGTGTCGCCACTCCGCTGGTGATCCGCGTCGATCCGCGGCGCGGTGAGGTTCTTCCCGGCGGCGAGCAGTTCGGTCCGGTCGTCTACATCGTGGATTGCGCAGACAGGGCCTCCGCAGTGGATCACGCGACGGCGGCGGTGCGCGAGTACGGCGCCATCAGCTCATATCTCTACAGCACCGACGGCGCGGTCGTCGACGCAGTGGCCGACGCCTACGCCGAAGCCGGCGCCTCACTCTCGGCGAATCTGGCCTCGTCGATGCCGGTCCAGTACGCCGCCGCATACAGCGATTACCACGTCACCGGGCTCACACCCGCCGGCAACGCCACTCTGACCGACGAGGCATTCATCGCCGGACGGTTCCGGATCGTTCAGGACCGTCGCCAGCTGGGAAACTGGTCGCATGTGGCCCGGTCGTAGCCGTTGGGCGCGCCTCGGGAAGGCGCCGCTGTTGCCGACTGTTTGCGCCGCGTCGGGACTGGGCGTCGGTACGCCGAGACCCAGTGGGCTCCGGATGATGGTGGCGGCCACGCCGTGACGAACACGACGCAGGCCGCAGATGGCGCGGAACCACGGAAAACCCCGACCGGCGAAGCGCGGCCGATTGCCGAAGAGCTGACCGACATGCTCCGCGGAAGGTTGCCCGCGCTGCTGGGCGTGCGGATACTGCAGGTCTGGGACGTGTCGGTAACCGACGAGCAGGACCGCACCACTGCGGCTTTCCGCTGCACCCAACTGCTGCTGTGAGCCCGGCCGCTACTCGGGGAGATTCAGAGGACTTCGTCGGACTGCGCGAACGAAAGGATGCACGCATGAACCCCAAGACTTTCGGGCCCGATAAGCCGATCGCCATTGTCGCACCTCTGGCAACCGACTCCGGTGTCGACGAAAACCCCTACTTGCAGGGTGTTTTCGCTCCCGTCGACAAAGAGTTGACGCTGGCAGACCTTCCCGTGATCGGGCAGATTCCTCAGGATCTCAACGGTGTCTACCTGCGCAACGGCCCGAATCGCCAGTTCGCAGCGGCCGGCCGATACCACATGTTCGACGGCGACGGCATGATCCATGCCGCACACTTCGAGAACGGCGCCGTACGTTACCGCAACCGGTATGTCCGAACCCGGGCATTCCGCGCGGAGTCCGACGCGGGAAAGGCGCTTTGGACGGGTTTGATGGAGAACCCCTGTGGCAATCCGTGGGGAAATGGCCACGGGCTGGGCCTCAAGGACACCGCCAACACCGACGTGATCTACCACTGCGGTCAGGTGCTGGCGACCTGGTATCTGTGCGGCACCCCGTATCATCTCGACCCGCTCACGCTGGAAACCATTGGGCCCCAGAATTTTCTCGGGACCTTCGCCGGAGACATGATGGCCCATCCGAAGGTCGACGAGCTCACCGGCGAATTGATGTGGTTCGACTACGGACCCGACCAGAACTATTTGCGCTACGGGATCATCGGGCCCGACGGCACGCAGACCCACCTCACCCAGATCAACCTACCCGGTCCCCGGTTGCCGCACGACATGGCGATCACCGCTCATTACTCGGTGTTGATGGACTTGCCGTTGGTACAGGACCACCAAGCACGCAAGAACGGCAAATACCGTATTTTCTACGACCGCGAACTGGTGTCGCGGTTCGCGGTGATCCCTCGCCACGGCAGCGGAGATGACGTTCGCTGGTTCGAAGCCAAGCCGTGCTACATCTACCACGTCGTCAATTCCTGGGAAGATGGCGATGAGATCATCATGGACGTTTGCCGCGTCAAAAATCCCCAGCACCAAACCACTTTCGCTGCACCGCTGTCCAACATGCTCGCCTACATGCGCCTCGACGCGCAGCTGTACCGGTATCGATTCAATCTGCGCACCGGGGCAACCACAGAGACCGAACTCGACGATGCCAACATCGAGTTTCCCAGCATCGACTCACGCGTCATGGGCCGGCACCATCGTTACTCCTACAGCATGAGCCTGGCCGACGAGCCGACGTTGTTGTTCGACGGTCTGGTCCGATTCGATTCGCAGACCGCAGCCAAAGAGGAAGTCAAGTTCGGGCCCGGTCGCTGGGGATCGGAGGCGCCGTTCGCTCCGCGCGACGGTTCGACCGATGAAAGCGACGGCTATCTGATCTGCTTCGTCAACGACGAGGTGCAGAATCGCGGCGAAATCAACGTCTTCGACGCCTCCGACGTCGCCGCCGGACCGCTTGCACGTGTGCTGCTGCCGCAGCGAGTTCCCTCCGGCTTCCACGCTTGCTGGATTAGAGGCGAGCAACTCGCGACGCGTACTGCCACCGGCGCGGCGTCGAGCCGATGATCGTGGTGTGTCCCCGGTCGCGTTTTCCGCTGCGGTGGCACGATGCGGTACGAATGACGGGTGGCTGAACCGACCATTGCGCTGCTGTCGACGTCCGACACCGACCTGATCGGTGCCCGCTCCAGCGGCAAGAACTACCGGTGGGCCAACCCGTCGCGGCTGTCCGAAGACGAGCTGCATGCCCTGCTTGCCGACACCTCGATCGTGGTGGTGCGGATTCTCGGCGGTTACCGCGCCTGGCAGAACGGCATCGACACGGTGATCGCCAGCGGGGTCCCGGCCGTCCTGGTCAGCGGCGAGCAGGCCGCCGACGCGGAATTGACCGGCCTGTCGACGGTCGCTGCCGGCATCGCGGTGCAAGCTCACATCTACTTGGCCCACGGCGGCATGGACAACGTGCGCCAGCTGCACGCCTTCTTGTCGGACACCGTGCTGATGACCGGCTACGGGTTCACCGAACCGGTGCCGACACCCACCTGGGGTGAGCTGGACCGTGCGGATGCCGGCGTCACCTCAGGCCCGACGATCGCGGTGCTCTATTACCGCGCGCAGCAGTTGGCCGGGAACACCGGCTACGTCGAGGCGCTGTGCCGGGCGATCGAGGACGCCGGCGCCCGGGCGCTCCCGCTCTACTGTGCGTCGCTGCGCACCGCCGAGCCCGAACTGCTGGAAAGACTCGGTGTGGCCGACGCCATGGTGGTCACTGTCCTCGCGGCCGGGGGACTGAAGCCGGCCACGGTGTCCGCCGGCGGTGATGATGACGGCTGGAACGTCGAACACCTTGCGGCCCTGGATATTCCGATCTTGCAGGGCCTGTGTCTCACCAGCCCGCGCGGGCAATGGCTAGACAACGACGACGGCCTGAGTCCCCTCGACGTGGCCACCCAGGTCGCGGTGCCCGAGTTCGACGGACGCATCATCACGGTGCCGTTCTCGTTCAAGGAATTCGACGACGACGGTCTCGTCTCCTATGTGGCCGATCCGGAACGCTGCGCCCGGGTTGCGGGTCTGGCGATCCGGCATGCGCGGCTGCGGCACGTCGCGCCGGCCGACAAGCGCGTGGCGCTGGTGTTCTCGGCGTACCCCACCAAACACGCCCGCATCGGCAATGCGGTAGGGCTGGACACTCCCGCCAGCGCGGTCGCGCTGCTGGCGGCGATGCGCGAGCACGGCTACCGGGTGGGCGAGTTGCCCGGTGTGGAGAACGGCGACGGCGACGCGCTGATCCACGCCCTGATCGAACGCGGCGGCCAGGACCCCGACTGGCTCACCGACGGGCAGTTGGCCGGAAACCCGATTCGGTTGTCCGCCGGCGACTATCGCCAGTGGTTCGGCACCCTGCCGGCCGAGCTGACCGAGGCCGTGGAGAGGCACTGGGGTCCGCCGCCCGGCGAACTGTTCGTGGATCGCACCAACGACCCCGACGGTGAGATCGTCATCGCCGCAATGCGATCTGGCAACCTGGCGGTTCTGGTCCAGCCACCCCGGGGATTCGGCGAGAACCCGGTCGCCATCTACCACGACCCGGACCTACCGCCCAGCCATCACTATCTTGCCGCCTACCACTGGCTGGACGCGGGTTTCGGCGCGCACGCGGTGGTGCATCTGGGCAAACACGGCAACCTGGAATGGCTGCCGGGCAAGACGCTGGGCATGTCGGCCGCCTGCGGGCCCGACGCCGCGCTGGGGAACCTGCCGTTGATCTACCCCTTCCTGGTCAACGACCCCGGCGAGGGCACCCAAGCCAAGAGACGGGCGCACGCGGTGCTCGTCGACCACCTGATTCCGCCGATGGCGCGCGCCGAGACCTATGGCGACATCGCGCGTCTGGAGCAGCTGCTCGACGAGCACGCCAACGTGGCCGCGCTGGATCCGGCCAAGCTGCCCGCCATACGCCAGCAGATCTGGACGCTGATGCGGGCCGCGAAAATGGACCACGACCTCGGACTGTCCGAACGCCCGGAAGAGGACTCGTTCGACGACATGCTGCTGCACGTCGACGGCTGGTTGTGCGAGATCAAGGACGTCCAGATTCGCGACGGCCTGCACATCCTGGGGCAGAAGCCCAAGGGTGCAATCGAACTCGACCTGGTTCTGGCGATTCTGCGGGCCCGGCAGTTGTTCGGGGGCGAGTGCACGCTACCCGGTTTGCGCCAGGCGCTCGGGCTGGCCGAGGACGGTACCGACGAACGAACCTCGGTCGATCGCGCCGAGGCCGTCGCCCGGGAACTGGTCGCGGCGCTGCAGGCCACCGGTTGGGATGCCGCTGCCGTCGACCGGCTCACCGACAACCCCGACGCCGCGGCGGTGCTGCGGTTCGCGGCCACCGAGGTCGTGCCCCGGCTCGCCGGCAGCGCCGCCGAGATCGAGCAGGTGCTGCGGGCGTTGGACGGCCACTTCATCCCGGCCGGCCCGTCGGGCTCGCCACTGCGCGGTCTGGTCAACGTGCTGCCCACCGGGCGCAATTTCTACTCGGTGGACCCCAAGGCAGTACCGTCTCGGCTCGCGTGGGAAGCCGGTGTGGCGCTGGCTGATTCGTTGCTCACCCGGTATCGCGACGACCACGGGCGGTGGCCCCAGTCCGTGGGGCTGTCGATGTGGGGCACCTCGGCGATGCGCACCGCGGGCGACGACATCGCTGAAGTGCTCGCGCTGCTGGGTGCTCGGCCGGAGTGGGACGATGCATCACGGCGCGTTGTCGGTCTGACGCCGATCACCCTGGCCGAGCTGGGCCGCCCGCGCATCGACGTGACCGTGCGCATCTCGGGGTTCTTCCGGGACGCCTTCCCGCACGTGGTCACGATGCTCGACGACGCGGTGCGGCTGGTCGCCGACCTCGACGAGCCCGCCGACGACAATTACGTGCGGGCGCACGCCCAGGCCGACCTGGCCCAGCATGGCGACCGGAGACGTTCCACCACAAGAATATTCGGTTCGAAGCCGGGTACCTATGGTGCGGGGCTGCTGCAGCTGATGGACAGTCGCAACTGGCGTGACGACGCCGACCTTGCCGCGGTCTACACGGCCTGGGGCGGGTTCGCCTACGGGCGCGGCCTGGACGGTCGGGAGGCGGTCGACGACATGAACCGGCAGTACCGACGTATCGCGGTGGCCGCGAAGAATACCGACACCCGCGAGCATGACATCGCCGACTCCGACGACTACTTCCAGTACCACGGCGGCATGGTGGCCACGGTGCGGGCGCTGACCGGGCAGGCGCCGGCCGCCTACATCGGCGACAACACCAGACCCGATGCGATCCGTACCCGCACGCTCGGCGAGGAAACCACGCGCGTCTTCCGCTCGCGGGTGGTCAACCCACGCTGGATGGCGGCGATGCGCCGCCACGGCTACAAGGGCGCGTTCGAGATGGCCGCGACCGTCGACTACCTGTTCGGCTACGACGCCACCGCGGGTGTGATGGCCGATTGGATGTACGAACAGCTCACCGAGCGTTACGTTCTGGACCAGGAGAACCGCAAGTTCATGGCGGAGTCCAATCCGTGGGCGCTGCACGGCATGGCCGAGCGACTGCTGGAGGCCGCCGGGCGCGGCATGTGGGCCGACCCGCAGCCGGAGACGCTCGACGGCCTGCGCCAGGCACTGCTGGAAACCGAGGGTGACCTCGAGGGCTAGTCGGACTTCGTCTGGCGGGCCGAACGTGACATTGCGGTGACTCTCGGGCCCCAGCGTGACTGCAGGTTCACGCTCGAGCCGGCTCGGCGGTAGGTCGACGCGGTAAGTTGACGATGTGACGCCTACCTTCGCCGAACTGGCCAAGTCGCAATACATCCTGCTGACCACCTTCACCAAGGACGGCCGGCCCAAGCCGACCCCGGTCTGGGCGGCGGCCGACGGAGACCGGCTGCTGGTGATCACGCAGGAGAAGTCCTGGAAGGTCAAGCGGATCCGCAACACCCCTCGGGTGACGTTGTCCGCCTGCGACATGCGCGGCAATCCGCAAGGCGAGGCCGTCGAAGGCAGCGCGGCCGTCCTCGACAAGTCTCAGACCCCCGCCGTCTACGACGCGATCGGCAGCCGTTACGGCATCGTGGGCAAGGTGTTCAACCTCTTCAGCAAGCTGCGCGGCGGGATGACGAAAAACGTCGGCCTCGAGCTCAGGCTCGCCGAGAGCCCTTCTCCGGGCTAGTTCCCCAGGGGCGGTTGCCCGAGGTGCTGGCCGAAGAAGGAGAACACCCGGCTCCACGCATCCGCGGTGGCCGCCTGGTCATAGCCGAAGCCGGTCACGCGTAACAGCGGCTGGGCGGGAAGCTTGTTGGCGAAGCTGTGTCCGGCGTGGGGGTAGACCTTGATGTCGGCGGTCAGCCCCATGGCGTCGGTTGTTTCGCGCAGGCGGGCCGGCGCGCCGACTCCGAGCGGGTCGCGAGCCCCGAAGCTGGCCACGATCGGGCACGCGCCGTCCAGCGTCTCGCGGAGGCGGCGCGGCAGCGGAGTGCCGTAGAACGGCGCCGAAGCGCCGAAGCCGCTGGAAGCCATCACCAGTGCGAACTGGCCGCCCATGCAGAAGCCCGCGATGCCGATCCGTCCGGTGCACTCGGGCATGGCCTTCAGGTGGTCGCGGGTGGCCAGGATGTCGTCGAGGGAGCGACCCCGCTGTGTCAGCACTTCCCGGATGACCCGGGTGACGCAGCGGGCGCGACCGCCCCGGGCGTACAGGTTCGGCGTGACGGCCACGTACCCTGCCCGGGCGATCCGCTCGTTGGTCGCCTCCTTGTCGGGGCCGTAGCCGAATGCGTCGTGGATCACCACCACGCCAGGCCAGGGGCGCTGCCCCGGCGGCAGGCTCAGCAGCGCATCGATCGGTCCGCCCGGGGTGTCGATCTCGATCGTGGTCATAGCGTCATCTAAACGCAGCCGCGTTGTGCGCGGACAGGGAACTCCGGCCCGCCCCGCGGACGTTGGCCTCACATGCTGCGGCGGTTGGTGCTGATATATGCCGTCGTCGAACTCGTGGCGGTCATCGCGCTGGTGTCGACGATCGGGTTCGGCTGGACCGTGGTGGTGGTGATGGCCACTTTCGTGCTCGGGTGGGCACTCGCGGTGCCGATGGCGGGTTCGCAGCTGATCCACCAGGTCGGGCAGCTGCGGTCCGGGCCGCGTCAACCCCAACGCGCATTGAGCGACGGCGCGTTGCTGACGCTGGCCGCGGGCCTGTTCGTGGTCCCGGGTCTGGTCACGACCGCGTTGGGGGTCTTGCTTCTGGTGCCCCCGATCCGGGCCGTCGCCGGCCCCGGCCTGGCCGCGGTGACGATGCGTGGTCTGCGGCGTCGCGTGCCGTTGATCACCCCTGTGGCCTGGGGGGCCTTCGTGGGCGACCTGCGCCCTCACCAGGCGGGCGACCACGGCGACTTCATCGACGGCGAGGTCATCGACGTCATTGACGGCGAGCCGCTGACGTTGCTGCCGAAAGCCGTCGTTTTCGGGGACCGCTCTTCGCAAAGTCCGTACTGATCGCCCAGTCCGTCGGCGCGCCCAGGTTGGCTAGGTTTGGCTGGTGACCAAGCTGCTGGTCAACGGCCGGGTGCACAGCCCGACCCATCCGGAGGCCACCGCCATGGCGGTGCGTGGCGACATCGTCGCCTGGCTGGGCAGCGACGCGGTCGGTCGTGAGCGATTCCCAGACGCTGCCGTCGAGGACCTCGAGGGTGGGTTCGTCGCGCCGGCTTTCGTGGACAGTCACGTCCACCTCGGGGCGACCGGCCTGATGCTCAGCGGCTTGGACCTGCGGGCGGCCACGTCGCGGGCGCAGTGTCTGAAGATGGTCGGTGACTATGCGGCCGCCCACCCCGGCTCAGCCGTGTGGGGTCATGGCTGGGACGAATCGGCGTGGCCGGAGAACGCCGCCCCCAGTACCGCCGACCTCGACGGCGTGCTCGGCGATCGGCCCGCCTACCTCGCCCGCGTCGACGTCCACTCCGCCCTCGTCTCGACCGCGCTGCGCGGGCTGGTCCCCGGCCTGGCCGCCGCCGGCGGCTTCAGCGCCGAGCAGCCGCTGGTCGGTGACGCCCATCACCTGGCCCGGGCCCTGGCCCGCAACCTGCTCACCGACTCGCAACGGGCCGCGGCGTTCGACGCGGCGCTGCGGGCCGTCGCTGCGTCCGGGATCGTTGCCGTGCACGAATGCGCAGGTCCCGAGATCGGCGGTCTCGACGACTGGTTGAGGCTGCGCGCGCTCAGCCAGAACGTCCGGGGTGTCGAGGTGATCGGCTACTGGGGTGAGGCGGTCACCACCCCGGCGCGGGCCCGCACGCTGCTAGAGGAGACCGGCGCCCGCGGGCTGGCCGGCGACCTGTTCGTCGACGGGGCGCTGGGGTCGCGCACCGCCTGGCTGCACGAGCCCTACACCGACGCCCCCGACGTGGTCGGAAATTGCTATTTGGACCACGGCGCCGTCGAGGCGCACGTGCGAGCCTGCACGCGGGCTCGGGTCACAGCCGGCTTCCATGTCATCGGCGATGCCGCGGTCGCGGCCGTCGTCACCGCGTTCGGGGCAGTCGTCGACGATCTGGGTGTGCTCGCCGTCGCCCGTTGCGGGCACCGCCTCGAGCACCTGGAGATGATCACCGCCGAGCAGGCCGCCAAACTGGGCGCCTGGGGTGTCATCGCCAGCGTTCAACCCCAGTTCGACGCGCTGTGGGGCGGCTCCACCGGTATGTACGCGCGGCGGCTTGGCGCCGAGCGAGGCTGCCGGCTCAACCCGCTTGCGCTGTTAGCATCCCAAGGCGTGCCCCTCGCCCTCGGTTCCGATGCCCCGGTCACCGGCCTGGACCCGTGGGCAAGCGTCCGCGCGGCGGCCAACCATCGCACCGCGGGAAGCTCACTCTCGCCGCGGGCCGCATTCGCCGCCGCGACCCGCGGGGGCTGGCGGGCGAGCGGAGTGCTCGAAGCGAAGGCGGGAACCCTGGTGCCCGGTGCGCCGGCGTCGTACGCCGTGTGGGACGTCGGGACGCTGGAGGCCCCCGCGGCGCGGGACGGCGCCCAGCGCTGGTCCACCGACCCGCGTTCCCGGGTTCCGGCGTTGCCGCGCCTGCGGCCCACCGACCCCACGCCGCGCTGTCGGCAAACCGTACATCGGGGCGTGGTGATCCATGGCTAGGCGCTGGTTCGGGGGTAAGGCGCGCCGCTCCGCCGGCGAGACCATCCCGGCCGACGAGGGGGCTGCGGCCGGTCCGACCGTCGATGACTCCGCGTCCGAGCCGTCGGAACCGGCGGACGCGCCGTCGGAACCGTCGGAAGCGTCGTCGGAACCGTCGGACGCGCCGTCGGAACCGCCGACGGGGGAAAACGCAACCCCCGTCGCTCCTACCGGTCCACCCCTGGCCGCGCGGCTGGCCGCCACGACTCGCCGCGCGGCGGTGGCCCTGGGTGCCGCGGCGCTCGTCAGGCTGCCTGCCGTTCGGGCCGCGCTACGGCCCCGGCTGACCCGATTGCTGCTCGCCGTCGCGGGCGGCCTTTTGCTGTGCGCCAGTTTCCCGCCACGGAACTGGTGGTGGGCCGCCGTCGTCGCCGTCACGCTGCTGGCCTGGGTCCTCACGCACCGCGCTACGTCACCGGTGGGCGGCTTCGGCTATGGATTCCTGTTCGGCCTGGCCCTCTACCTGCCGCTGCTGCCGTGGATCAGCGCCCTGGTGGGCGCCGTGCCCTGGCTGGTGCTGGCGACGGCGTGCGCCTTGTTTCCGGGACTTTTCGGATTGTTCGCCGTCGTGGTGCGACGGCTGCCCGGCTGGCCGATCTGGTTTGCGGTGCTGTGGTCGGCACAGGAGTGGTTGAAGGCCCACTATCCGTTCGGCGGCTTCCCGTGGGGGTCGGTCGCGTTCGGCCAATCCGACGGGCCTCTCCTCCCGTTGGCCCAGCTCGGTGGTGTGGCGCTGCTCTCGACGGCGATCATGCTGGTGGGCGTCAGCGTGGCGGCGATCGCGCGGGAAATCGTCGCGTGGTGGCAGCGCGGCGCGCACCCGGGAGCCCACACCCGCGGCGCAGCCGACCGGCCGCCCGCGGTCGTGTTGCCCGGCGTGTGCATCTGCGCGGTGTTGCTCGCCGCGGTCGCCGTCTGGCCCCAGGTGCGGCGCGCTGGGACGGGAGCGGGCGGGGAACCGTTGGTCACCGTCGCGGCCGTGCAGGGCAACGTGCCGCGACTGGGCCTCGGTTTCAACGAGCAACGACGCGCGGTGCTGGACAACCACGTCCGGGAAACGCTGAGGCTGGCCGAGGACGTGCGGGCGGGGGTAGCCCCGCAACCTCAGTTCGTGATCTGGCCGGAGGACTCGTCCGACATCGATCCGCTGGTCAACGCCGACGCCGCCCAGCAGATCGCGAAAGCCGCCACGGCCATCCATGCCCCGATCCTCGTCGGCACCGTGCTCGGGATCCCGGGCCGCCCGCAGGATGACCCCGAATTCACCAACACCGTCATCGTCTGGAACCCGGTCACCGGACCGGCCGACCGCCACGACAAGGAGATCGTTCAACCGTTCGGCGAGTACCTGCCGATGCCGTGGCTGTTCAGACACCTCTCCGGATACGCGGGCCTGGCCGGCCACATGGTGCCGGGCCGAAGCAGCGGCGTCGTCCACATCGGCGGGGTGCCGGTCGGGGTGGCGACCTGCTGGGAGGTCATCTTTGACCGTGAGCCGCGCGAAGCGGTCCTGCACGGCGCCCAGTTGCTGGCCGTGCCCAGCAACAACGCCACCTTCAACAAGACGATGAGTGAGCAGCAGCTGGCGTTCGCCAAGGTCCGGGCTGTCGAGCACGACCGTTACGTCGTGGTCGCCGGTACCACCGGCGTCAGCGCGGTGATCGCACCGGACGGCGGCGAGTTGGCGCGCACGGAGTTCTTCGAGCCCGCCTATCTCGACACGCAGGTGCGGCTCAAGACCACGCTGACGCCGGCAACCCGGTGGGGTCCGACCCTGCAATGGATTCTGGTCGCAGTGGCCGGAGCGGTCGTCCTGGCCGGGATACGGCACAATGGGTGGTTCCCGCGTCCGATTCGACTCCGGTCCAGGCCGGTCGAGCCGGACGACGACGCACCTCCTGACGAGGGCGGTTCGGATACTTCGCAGGATCCACCGCCGGATGACGGCTGCGACGAGGTCCCGCCCGCCGAGGGCGGTGACTGAACTCCGCTCCACCGGAGCGGGCCCCAACCGCATTATTTCGGGCGACACAGAGGAGCTCAATGACCACCGCCCAGCCGGCGCCGCAAGCCCCGGGCGACCGTCCAAGCCAGCGCACGCTGGTGATCATCCCGACGTTCAACGAGCGGGAGAACCTGCCGCTGATCCACGAGCGGTTGACAACCGCGTGCCCGGGAGTGCATCTGCTCATCGTCGATGACAGCAGCCCCGACGGCACCGGCCAGCTCGCCGACGAGCGCGCAGCCGCCGATCCAGGTCGGACGTTTGTGCTGCACCGCACCGCCAAGGACGGTTTGGGCGCCGCCTACCTGGCGGGTTTTGCCTGGGGTCTGAGCCGGGATTACTCAGTGCTGGTGGAAATGGACGCGGATGGCAGTCACGCGCCCGAACAGCTGCACCGCTTGTTGGAGGCCATTGATGCGGGCGCCGACCTGGCCATCGGTTCGCGCTACGTCGACGGCGGGACGGTACGGAACTGGCCGTGGCGGCGGCTGGCGCTGTCCAAGACCGCCAACACTTATTCGCGGGTGGCGCTCGGTATCGGGGTCCACGACATCACCGCCGGCTACCGCGCCTATCGCCGCGAGGTGCTCGAGGCGATCGAACTGGACCGGGTGGAGTCGAAGGGTTATTGCTTCCAGATCGATCTGACCTGGCGCACCGCGTGCAACGGGTTCGTCATCGTCGAGGTGCCGATCACCTTCACCGAACGCGAACTGGGCGTGTCGAAGATGAGCGGATCCAACATCCGCGAAGCGCTGATCAAGGTCAGCCGCTGGGGCTTCGAGGGGCGGAGGTCACGCGCCCGCGGGACACGCGCACCCGATCGCGCCTGACGGCCCCCGCGGCACGGGTCAGCCGCGGCGGCGCGACCTGATCAGCTCGAGACGCTCCTTGAGCAGTTCTTCGAGCTCTTCGACGGAGCGGCGCTCCAGGAGCATGTCCCAGTGGGTGCGCGGCGGCTTGACCTTTTTCGGCTCGGGCAGGTTGCCCTCGATCAAGGTGCCTTCCATGCCGTTCCGGCACAACCAGCTGCCGGGGATCTCGGCGTCGTCGGCGAACGGGACTTCGAACTCCTCGCCGTTCTCGGTGCGGTAACGGGCCAGTTGGCGGGGCGCCAGGTCGTGGTTGCGGTCGGTCTCGTAGCTGACGGCGCCGAGGCGACTACCCCGTAAGACTCGATCAGCCATTGGTGCTACTCCTTTGGACCTCTGAGCTCGGGTGCGCTCTGTCGTGGCTATCTCTTCGCATGGCGAACGCCGCGACGACCCGTCGAGTTCCCTGGAGCCCGGCGCGGGTGCGCGCGACGCGTCCTCTCATGGTACCCGCATAGCGGCCCGACGAGCGTCGAGCGGGTTAAAGTCGCAGGCGTGACTCGTCGCGACCGCCTCCAACCGTGCCGCTGGTGCGGCCGGGACGTCGCCGATGCCGCGATGGGCCGCCGTCGCCAGTACTGCCGGCAGTCCTGCCGGCAGCGGGCATACGAGCAGCGGGCGTCGCTGAGCCGTACCGGCGGCGGCGCCGTGCCCGAGGACGCCGTGGTGCTGTCGGCGGACGACGCCGTGGATCTCGCCGACCGGGTCTACCAGGTGCGATGTGCGGCCGAAGACGTCGCCACCGCGCTCGACGAGGGTGCCGGGGCAGCGGAACTTCGCGAACTGTGCGACACGCTGATCGCAGCCGCCCGGGCCGCCGACGGCTGGCGCAGAGTCGGGGCCTGACCGTGTCCTTGGCGCGCGGGTGCGCCCTTGGCCGCGTGGCCCCCGTTGACCACCTGCCGGGTACAGTCGCGCCATGGACGGCGCGCCGATCACATCCCCGTTTCCCGGGGTCAGCGGGACAAAACAGGCACCTGGCTCGTTGGCGCGTGCCGTCGTCTGGGCTCGCAGAAAGCCTTCCATGTGTCGATGCCGGTCCTGCTCGAGAAGCCGGAAGTGTCGGACGTTTTGAAATCCTTCCGGAGTTGGCCATACTCACCAGCGAACTTGGGTCGGAGAGCAGCACGACGCTGGTCGTATAGACCGCGACATCGCGTCGCACGGCAGCTCCGGTGACTCGGCGACAGCCACATCCGGCGGGCCACAGCCACCACTAGGCGAAGGTTAAGGCGAGAGGTAGTAATGGTCGATCAACTTCAGCATGCGACCGAGGCGCTGCGTAAAGCGCTGGGGCAGGTGGAACGCCTGAAGCGCACCAACCGCGCGTTGCTGGAACGGTCGAGCGAGCCGATCGCGATCGTCGGGATGTCGTGTCGTTTCCCGGGCGGGGTCGACACCCCGGAAGACCTGTGGCAGATGGTTGCCGACGGACGGGACGTCATGTCGGGTTTCCCGACCGATCGCGGTTGGGATCTGGCCGGATTGTTGACCCCGACCCCGATGCGCGACACAAGACCTACACGCGTACCGGCGGTTTCGTCGAGAACGTGGGCAACTTCGATCCGGGGTTCTTCGGGATCGGCCCGAGCGAGGCGCTGGCCATGGACCCGCAGCAACGCC
>NZ_JBYCLC010000184.1:0-8531 GCF_057473685.1 Mycobacterium sp. TH-M116
TGGATCGGCGGAAGGTACACCACGTCGAACCCCATGTCGGCGATGCGGGGAAGCTGCGCTGTCGTCGTGGCGAAGGTGCCGTGCACCGGGTTGCCGCCGGCGTCCCATCCGCCGGTGGAGCGCGGAAACAGTTCGTACCAGGAGCCGAAGCGGGCCAGCGGCCGGTCCACCCAGACCCCGAACTGTTCGCCGCGGGTCAGCAGGTCACGCAACGGGTGCTCGGTCAGGAGGTCGTCGATCTCGGGTGCCAGGGCCGGCGCGGTGCGGGTGACCGGGTCGCCGGGGGCCCGCAGCGCCCCGGCCGCGGCCATGAGCGGATCGCGGCGTGCGCGCGGCACCCCGGCCGCGGCGCGCTCGAACAGCCCGGCGCCGACCAGCAGGTCGTTGGACAATTCGGTTTCGCCCTGGCCGGCGTCCAACTTGGCGATCACCCCGTGCTTCCACGTGGCGATCGGGTCGCCCCACCCGTCGACGCGGAACTCCCACAGGCCGACCTGGTCGGGGGTGAACTGGCCGTGGAACGTGTAGGGCTCCTCGCCCATCGTCATCGGGAAAAGCCGCGGCGTGACCCGCAACCGCTCTGGTGCGCCCGCCTGGTGCGCGTCGCCGCGACGCGCGGGGGCCTGCACCGCCGTGATCCGGCGGGCCTCGGTCACCTGCGGGTAGCGCGGTCCGAGGTAGCCCACCACCAAGGTTGCCGCGACGGCGTCGTGGCCCTCCCGCCACACCGTTGCGCTGACCGGGACGACCTCGCCGACCACCGCCTTGGCGGGGTACGCGCCGCAGGACACGACGGGCGCGACGTTGTCGATCTCGACACGACCGGGCACCACCACTCCATTCGGTTTGTGCGGCAAGACCGCGGGGCCCCGCGTCGCGCCCGCGTTACTTCCCGGTACCCACCCTAGTGTCCGGTCACACCAGGTACCGGACACCAGGAAGGTAAACGCTGGGTTAGTAGTCCAGCACGTCCACGAACCGTCAGTAAGGTGATGACGTGTGAAAGCCCTTCGCCGCTTTACCGTCCGTGCTCATCTGCCCGAACGCCTGGCCGCGCTGGAACAGTTGTCGACCAATCTGCGGTGGTCGTGGGACAAGCCGACCCAGGATCTGTTCGCGACCATCGATCCGACGTTGTGGGCGCAGTGCGGCTCGGATCCGGTTGCGCTGCTGGGTGCGGTGAGCCCCGCCCGGCTTGACGAGCTGGCCGTCGAGGAGGAATTTCTGACTCGGCTCGACGGACTGGCGGCCGGCTTGCGCGATTACCTGAGTCGTCCTCTGTGGTACCAGCAGCAGCAGGACAACGGGGTGGCGATGCCGACGTCGATCGCCTACTTTTCCATGGAGTTCGGCGTCGCCGAGGTGTTGCCCAACTACTCGGGCGGGTTGGGGATCCTGGCCGGCGACCATCTGAAGTCCGCCTCCGATCTGGGGGTGCCGTTGGTGGCCGTGGGTCTCTACTACCGCTCCGGATACTTCCGGCAGTCGCTGACCGCGGACGGTTGGCAGATGGAAACCTATCCGTCGCTGGATCCGCAGGGATTGCCCCTGCGGCTGCTCATCGACGCCACCACCGGGGATCCGGTGCTGGTGGAGCTGGACCTGCCCGACTCCGCCCGGCTACGGGCCCGGGTCTGGGTCGCGCAGGTGGGGCGCGTGCCGCTGCTGCTGCTGGATTCCGACGTGCCCGAGAACGAGCACGACCTGCGCGGCGTCACCGACCGGCTTTACGGCGGCGACCAGGAGCATCGCATCAGGCAGGAGATTCTGGCCGGCGTCGGCGGGGTGCGGGCGATCCGCGCGTTCACGGCCAACGCGGGCCTGCCCGCGCCCGAGGTATTCCACATGAACGAGGGTCACGCCGGGTTCCTCGGAGCGGAGCGCATCCGCGAGCTGGTCACCGACTCGGGACTGGACTTCGACACCGCGCTGACCGTCGTTCGCTCGAGCACGGTGTTCACCACCCACACCCCGGTGCCCGCCGGTATCGACCGGTTCCCGATGGAGATGGTGCAGCGCTACTTCGACGACCAACTCCAGGCACCGATGCTCCCGGGCCTGCCGACCACCCGGATCCTCGCGCTCGGCGCCGAGGCCGACCCGACGAAGTTCAACATGGCCCACATGGGCCTGCGGCTGGCCCAGCGCGCCAACGGTGTCTCCCTGCTGCACGGTCGGGTGAGCCGGGCGATGTTCAGTGAGCTGTGGCCCGGATTCGACCGGGGCGAGGTGCCGATCGGATCGATCACCAACGGCGTGCACGCGCCGACCTGGGCAGCGCCGCAGTGGCTGGAACTGGGCCGCGAGCTCGCCGGGTCGGACTCGTTGAGCGAACCCGCGGTCTGGCAGCGACTGCAGCAGGTCGACCCCGGGCACCTGTGGTGGATCCGCTCGCAGCTGCGCGCACTGCTGGTCGAGGACGTCCGGGCGCGGCTGCGTCGATCCTGGCTGGAGCGCGGTGCGTCGGACGCCGAATTGGCCTGGATCGCGACGGCCTTCGACCCGGACGTGCTGACCATCGGGTTCGCGCGGCGGGTGCCGACCTACAAGCGGCTGACCCTGATGCTGCGCGATCCCGACCGGCTGGAACGACTGCTGCTCGACGAGGAGCGGCCGATCCAGCTCATCGTGGCCGGGAAGTCCCACCCGGCCGACGACGGCGGCAAGGCGCTGATCCAGCAGGTGGTGCGCTTCGCCGACCGCCCGCAGGTGCGCCACCGCATCGCTTTCCTGCCCGACTACGACATGTCGATGGCCCGGCTGTTGTACTGGGGTTGCGACGTCTGGCTCAACAACCCGCTGCGTCCCCTGGAGGCCTGCGGCACCTCCGGGATGAAGAGCGCGCTGAACGGCGGGCTGAACCTGTCCATCCGCGACGGCTGGTGGGACGAGTGGTACGACGGCGAAAACGGCTGGGAGATCCCCTCGGCCACCGGGCTGGCAGACGAGGTGCGCCGCGACGACCTGGAGGCCAATGCGCTCTACACGCTGCTTGAAGAAGCGGTGGCACCGAAGTTCTACGAGCGCGACGAACACGGGGTGCCGCCCCGATGGGTCGAGATGGTGCGCCACACCTTGCAGACCCTGGGGCCCAAGGTGCTGGCTTCCCGGATGGTGCGCGATTACGTCGAGCGCTATTACACCCCTGCGGCGCAGTCGCTGCGCAAAACCGTCGGCGGCGAGGACGACACGTTCAGGGCCGCGCGGGAGCTGGCCGCCTACCGCCGCCGAGTCGACGAGGCGTGGCCCAAGATCAGCGTCACCGACGTTGACAGCACCGGCCTGCCGGACACACCGCTACTCGGGTCGAAGCTCACGCTGACCGCGACGGTGCAGTTGGGCGGGCTGCGGCCCGACGAGGTGACCGTTCAGGCGGTGCTCGGCCGGGTGGACCCCGGTGGCGTACTGCAGGATCCGGTCACCGCCGATATGCCGCACACCGGCAGCGCCGTTGGCGGGACAGAAGTGTTCTCCACGACGACGCCGCTACCGCTGGCCGGCGCGGTCGGGTACACGGTGCGGGTGCTGCCCCGTCACCCGATGCTTGCCGGCAGTGCCGAGCTCGGTCTGGTGACCCTCGCCGGGTGACGGCTCCGGAGGGTCAGGCCGACGCACCGTCGGGCGCGGTGCGCAGCCGCTCCAGCGCCGCCCGTACCTGGGTGGCGTCGGTCGTCGGCCAGAACGGCGGTAGCGAGGCACGCAGGTAGGCGCCGTAGCCGGCGGTGACCATCCGGGAGTCGAGCACTGCGACGACGCCGCGGTCGGTCACGCGACGCAGCAGCCGGCCGGAGCCCTGCGCCAGCAGCAGTGCCGCGTGGCCGGCGGCCACCGCCATGAAACCGTTGCCGCCCCGGGCGGCCACGGCCCGCTGCCGCGCGCCCAGCAGCGGGTCGTCGGGCCGGGGAAAGGGGATGCGGTCGATCAGCACCAGCGACAACGACGGGCCCGGGACGTCGACGCCTTGCCACAGCGACAGTGTGCCGAACAGCGAGGTCGCCGGGTCGGCGCCGAACCGTTCGACCAGTGCGGAGGTGCTGTCGTCGCCCTGGCACAACACCGGTGTCGGCAACCGTTCGCGCATGGCCTCGGCGGCGGCCCGGGCGGCCCGCATCGACGAGAACAACCCGAGGGTGCGCCCGCCGGCGGCGGTGATGAGTTCGGCGATCTCGGTGAGCTGCTCGGCCGACCCGGTGCCGTCGCGGCCGGGCGGTGGCAGGTGGGCGGCCACGTAGAGGATGCCGGCCTTGGCGTGGTGGAACGGCGACCCGACGTCGAGGCCACGCCAGGGCACACCGTCAGCGTCGCCGCCGGCCAGGCCCCACGCCGTGACCATGGCGTCGAAGGACCCGCCGATCGTCAGCGTCGCCGAGGTCAACACCGTGGTCGCCCGGGCGAACACCCGGTCGCGTAGCAGGCCGGCGACCGACAGGGGTGCCACCCGCAACACCGGACGGAGCACCCCTCGGTTGTCTTCGTGGTCGAGCCACACCACGTCGGTGCGATCGGGGATGGCCGGGGCAAAAGACGTCAGGACGCGCGAGGCGGTCTCGGAGATCTCGCTCAGCATCGCAACGGCTTCGGCGCGGGCCGATGCCGCCCCCACGTCAGCCCGCCCTGCGCCGGTCGTGTCGATCGCCGACCGTGCCGCGCTCGCCGCATCGCGCAGCGCCGTCAGGTAGGTCGCCAGCTCGTCGTCGAGGCGATCGATGCGGCCGGGCCGCGCGTCGTGGATCGCGGCGGCGAGGTTGGCCGTGGCCGCCTCCAACCGCTGGGTCAGTTCCGGACCGACCAGCCGGGCGACCCGGCGCGTGGACGCCCCGAGGGTGGCCGGGGTCAGCTCCGCGGTGGCCACCGACGTCACCCGGTCGACCAACTCGTGCGCCTCGTCGATCACCAGCAGCGCATGCTCGGGCAGCACCGCCGACTCGGCCACGGCGTCGATGGCCAGCAGCGCATGGTTGGTGACCACGATGTCGACGCCGCCGGCGCGGGCACGCGCCCGTTCGGAGAAGCACTCGCCGCCGAAGGGGCAGCGAGCCACTCCGACGCATTCGCGCGCGGAGACGCTGACCTGCGACCACGATCGGTCGGGAACGCCGGGCCGCAGGTCGTCGCGGTCGCCTGACTCGGTCGTCGACGCCCAGGCGGTGAGCCGCTGCACGTCGCGACCCAGCGCGGTCGCGGCCACCGGATCGAAGAGCTCCTCCTGCGGTCTGTCCTCGGGCTCGCCGTCGGTGGCGCCTCCGTTGTGGATCTTGTTGAGGCACAGATAGTTTCGCCGGCCCTTCAGCAGCGCGAACCGCGGCGTGCGCGGCAGCTCACCGGCCAGCGCATCGGCCAGCCGCGGCAGGTCGCGGTCGACGAGCTGACGCTGCAGGGCGATCGTCGCCGTCGACACGACGACGGGCGAATCGTCGCTGACGGCGCGGACGATCGCGGGGACCAGATACGCCAGCGACTTGCCGGTGCCGGTGCCGGCCTGCACGGCCAGGTGCTCGCCGGCCTCGAAGGCGTGCGCCACCGCGACGGCCATCTCGAGTTGGCCTGTGCGTTCACTGCCGCCGAGCGCGGCCACCGCGGCGGCCAGCAACTCGGGCACGGTCGGGGGAGCGTCGGACGTGGTCACTGCGCGCGCTCAGGCCGGGATCTGGCTGGTGGGGATCGCCGGATCGCCGGGGGACAACGCCAGCCCCTCCCACGGCAGGCTGCGCAGGCCGGCGGCGGCCAGCCGGCGGGCCGCGGCCAGGGCGCGGGCGCCCGTCTCGGCGACGATCTCGCCGCCCCGGACCAGGGGTGTGCTCAGGGTGCGGAACGGTTCGTCCGGTGCGGGCGGGCGTCCCGCGGCGTACACCACCTCCTGGGTGACGATGCCGGTCGGGCGCGACAGGCGCAGCGCCTCTTTGCGGCCGCCCCGCGACTCCTTGTGGGTGCTGCGCTTCTGCACCGGCATGCCGTCCACCTCGACGAGTTTGTACACCAGGTGCGCGGTCGGGGCGCCCGCGCCGGTGACCAGTGAGGTGCCGACGCCGTAGCTGTCGACGGGCTCGGCGCGCAACGCGGCGATGGAGAATTCGTCGAGGTCGCCGGACACCACGATCCGCGTCCGGCCGGCGCCCAACTCGTCGAGTTGCCGACGCGCCTGGCGGGCGAGCACTCCCAGTTCGCCGGAGTCGATCCGGATCGCGCCCAGCGCCGTGCCGGCGGCGGCCACGGCATTGGCCACGCCGGCCGTCACGTCGTAGGTGTCCACCAGCAGCGTGGTCTCGGCGCCCAGCGCGCGAACCTGGGCGCCGAACGCGGCCGGCTCGTCGGGTCCGTCCCGCGTGGCGTGCAGCATGGTGAACGCGTGCGCCGCGGTGCCCTCGGTGGGGATCCCGTATCGCCGGTGGGCCTCCAGGTTCGAGGTGGCGGCGAAGCCGGCGATGTAGGCCGCACGTGCCGCGGCGATCGCGGCCTGCTCGTGGGTCCGCCGTGTTCCCATCTCGATCAGCGGACGCCCGCCGGCGGCGCTGACCATGCGCGCGGCCGCCGAGGCGACCGCGGTGTCGTGGTTGAAGATCGACAAGGTCAGCGTTTCGAGCACCACGCATTCGGCGAAGCTGCCGGTGACCGAGAGCACCGGTGACCCGGGAAAGTACAGCTCCCCTTCGGCGTAGCCGTCGATGTCGCCGCCGAACCGGAAGTCCCGCAGATAGCCGACCGTGTCCGGATCGAGGAATCCGGCGAGCAGCTGGCACGCATCGTCGTCGAACCTGAAGTGCGGCAACGCTTCCAGCAGGCGTCCGGTTCCGGCGACCATGCCGTAGCGGCGGCCCGGGGGGAGTGCGCGGGCGAACAGTTCGAAGGTCGTGCGGCGCCCGGCAGTGCCGTCGTGCAGCGCCGCCGCCAGCATGGTCAACTCGTACTTGTCGGTCAACAGTCCAGTGGGGACCGGGTCGATCATTCCGTTACGGTATCGGCCGCCGTGCGGGGGCGTACTGCAACTGGGTGAGCATCGCCTCAAGATGCCCGCGAAACCGAGGTCAGTCTGCTGCCATCCACTCTCATTCGGGACAGATCGCCCCTTTGGTACACAATGAACGAAAGGGCTAGAATAGCGATCGTATCCATCACCGACGGGGGGAGCGCGATGTCCACCGTGACGTTCCGCAACCGTGAGGGCAAGCTGGTCGACGTGCCCGCGGTGTCGGCGAGCCGGCTGAAAAGCGAGTTCGGCGCGGTCTTGGAGGAAGCCACCCACGGCGGCGGGGCGGTGGTGATCACCAAACACGACACCCCCCGAGCGGTGCTGCTGTCCTACGCCGAGTTCACAGCTTTGATCGATGCGGCCACCCCGGCGCTCGATGACCTCAGTGAGCGTTTCGACGAGCTGTTGGCGAGCATGCAGACCTCGCGGGCAAAAACCGGGGTCGCAGCGGCCTTCGACGCCACACCGGAGGAACTGGGCGCGGCCGCGGTGCAGGCGGCCCGTACCGTGCGGCGGCGCTGACCCCGCGCGGCCCATGCCTGCCAACACTGCACCGCCGGCACGCTTGTCTGTGTTGGCAGGTGTCAACGGGGCCGGGAAGAGCAGCATCGGCGGCGCCGCGATCCGCGCGGCCGGCGGTGAGTATTACAACCCCGACGAGGCCGCGCGCGCTCTGCTGGCGGCCAATCCGGGTTTGAGGCAGATCGAGGCCAACGCGGCGGCATGGCAGCAGGGCCGCAGGCTGCTGGAACGGGCGATCGATCAGCACCTCGATTTCGCGTTCGAGACCACACTCGGTGGCACCTCGATGCCGCGGCTGCTGGCCGAGGCGGCTTCGCGCGGCATCGAGGTGCGCGTCTTCTACGTCGGGCTGGCCGGCGCTGATGCCCACGTTGAGCGGGTACGACAACGGGTGCGTGCCGGCGGGCACGACATCCCCGAGGCCGACATCCGCCGTCGCTACCGGCACAGCCTGCTCAATCTGGTGCACGTGTTGCCGGCTTTGACCGAGCTGCGGGTGTATGACAACTCCGCGTCCGCCGACCCCGCGGCCGGGCAGGCGCCGCTGCCGGTGTTGGTGCTGCACGTGCAGCGCGGCCGCATCGCGGGGCCGGCCGACCTGACCGGCACCCCGGACTGGGCCAAGCCCATCGTGGCGGCCGCACTGCAGCTCGGCTGACACCGCTGGCCGGTGCACATCGGCGTGAGCCCACCATGCTCCGACAGCATCGGTGGCGGACGTCTTGACACCTGATCCGTGCATCGCCTGAGGAATGCCCGCGAAACCGAGGCCAGCCGGTGGTCTTGTTCATGATCCGGATGCCGGCTTCGGCGTCGCGTAGGGCGCTTGCTGCCGCCCTTGTCGCGTAACTCGCTGCCATGGTCTGAATCCAAATCCTTTACTGTGTAGGATGTTTCGTGCAGTCTCGGTCTCCGGCCGCCGAGAGTGTGGGCGCGGGAGTTGTTGCGCACGGTGCGGGTGAGCACCTGACCGACATGCATGGCGGTCAGGTTCACGGTGCGGGCGAAATTCCGACCCCGGCGCCCCGGCGCCGCGCAGCTG
>NZ_JBYCLC010000185.1:0-13436 GCF_057473685.1 Mycobacterium sp. TH-M116
TGGAGGTGAGGACACCCTCGCCGCCGTTGCCGCCGTCGCCGCCGGTGCCGCCCTGGAAGCCCGTTCCGCCGGTACCGCCATTGCCGCCGGCCCCGCCGACGACACCGCTGACGCTGGCGGCACCCCCGGCACCGCCGTCACCGCCGGTGCCGCCGGTGCCGAAGGCGCCGCCCCTGCCGCCACTGCCCCCGGTGCCGCCGTCGCCGCTGACTGCGCCGCTGACGCTGGTGGTGCCGCCGTTGCCGCCGGTGCCGCCGTTGCCGCCGGTGCCGGCGGCACCCGTACTGCCGCCCAGCGAGCCGGCGCCGCCGCCCGCAGCTCCGCCGCTCCCGCCGACGCCCCCGGCTGCGCCGTTGCCGGTGGTGCCTGCACCGCCGTTTCCGCCGTTCCCGCCGCCGCCGCCCTGACCACCGGCTCCGCCGGCCCCCAGCAGCCCGCCGGACCCGCCGAACCCGCCCGCGCCACCGGCGCCGCCGGTACCGCCGACAGCGCCGACACCACCGTCGCCGCCCGCCCCACCGGCCCCGCCGATCCCGCCGGCGCCGCCGCCGCCAAAAAACAGCCCCCCGGTCCCGCCCGCCCCGCCGGCCCCGCCGGCCCCGCCGGTTCCGCCCGCCTGGCCGATGCCGCCGGTTATGCCGGTTACGCCGGAACCACCGGTACCGCCGTTGCCACCGTCGCCGAACAAGAACGCCGACCCGCCGGGTCCTCCGGCCTGCCCGGGTGCACCCGACCCGCCATTTCCGCCGTTGCCGAAAAGCCAGCCACCCGGACCACCGGCCTGTCCCGTTCCCGCTGTCCCGTTGGTGCCATTGCCGAACAGCGGCCGTCCCGTGAAGGCCTGCCAGGACCCCTGAAAGGCCGAGTTTGCTTGTTCGAGGGAGCGCAACGGCATCGCACTGGCCGCCTCGGCGGTCGCATACGCACCACCTGCGCCGTCAACTGCCCGCACAAACTGCGCGTGAAACGCTGCCGCCTGCCCGCTGAGCTCCTGAAAGTGCTTGCCCTGTAAGGAAAACAGCGCCGCGACCGCCGCTGACACCTCGTCCTCGGCCGCGGCCACCACCCCGGTCGTGGGGACCGCCGCCGCAGCATGCGCTGCGACCACCGCCGAGCCGATCTCGGACAATTCCGTTGCCGCCGAAGTCAGGAATTCTGGGGCTACCGCCAGATACGACATCGCCACCTCTAATCGGGTCGTTGCCGTCACCACATTAGTGAGCCGCCACCATAGTAGTGAGATTGTCGGCACATCTGGGTGAATCGGATGAACGTGACCAGTGCCGAGACTAAGGCGCAGGACGGCGGCTGCGAAAGGGGCAAAGTCCCGGGTATCGACAGATCCCGGGTATCGACAGAAACGTATCGCCGCCTCCGATCGCACTCATGCCCTTGTGCAGCATGTCCTGCTGTAGCCAGGTCCTGCTGTAGCCAGATCCCATTTCACGCCGATGACCAGTTGACTGTGGTCGCGTCATCGGTGACGTGCGGCTGATGCGGCCGCGCCGCGACTCCGGCTTGACCTTTGGTAAGGCAATCCTTACTTTAGGGATAACTTACCGAATCGGAGCGTGGTGTCTTGGCAGAGGTCGGCGCGGCGGAGAAGTACCGCTGATGGCGCGCGGGTTCCAGGGTGTGGTGTTGCGGGTCCTCGGCGCGCGCGACCACACGGCAACGGTGACCGAGACCGTGCGGATCGCGCCGCACTGCGTCCGGATACGCATGGTGTCCTCGACGCTGTTCGACGACGCGGCGCCCGAGCCCGCGGCATGGCTGCGTTTCTGGTTTCCGGACCCGGATGGGTCCGGCACCGAATTCCAGCGCGCCTACACGATCTCCGAGGCGGACGTGGCCGGCGGTCGCTTCGCGATCGACGTCGTGCTGCACGACCCGCCTGGTCCGGCTTCGTGGTGGGCGCACACGGTCGACCCGGGCACGACGATCGCGGTCATGTCGCTGATGGGTTCGTCGCGTTTCCAAGCACCGGGGGAGCGGCCGGCCGGCTATCTGTTGATCGGCGACTCGGCGTCGATTCCGGGCATCAACGGGATCATCGAGACGGTACCCGACGACGTCCCGATCGAGGCTTACCTTGAGCAACACGACGATGACGACCCGCTGATCCCGCTGGCGCGGCATCCGCGCTCACGGGTGCATTGGGTTGCGCGCCGCGACGCGAAGTCGCTGGCAGAGGCGATCGAGACGCGTGACTGGACGGGTTGGTACGCGTGGGCGACGCCGGAAGTCACGACACTCAAACACGCGCGCCACCGGCTGCGCGAGGAGTTCGGCTTGCACAAGTCCGAGATCCACGCCCAGGCCTACTGGAGCGCCGGACACGCGATGGGCATCCGGCGCGGTGCAGGGCCGGACGCGCTGGCCGGTAGTAATCCGGAAAGCGCAGTGTCGCAACAGGAGTCGTCGGCGCCGACACCGGACCAAGCGCCTGCGCCGGCATCCACCGACAAGTGGCGCACCCAAGCCGTCGACCGGTTGCTCGCGCCGCTGCGGCGGCGCTGACCGTGGCCGGAAAGGTCGGGTCACCGCAACGCGTGCCGAATGGCTTACAGTTTGTCGGTCCGACAACGACCGGTTTCACGGAGGCATGCGCATGAGTGCGGTGGTGTCGATCCCGCGGTATCCCGGCGACGTGACACCCGAATGGCTCTCCGCCGCGCTCAGCGAGCGCCGCGGCCCCGTTGAGGTCACCGACCTCGAGGTGGCGGCCATCGGCACCGGACAGACCGGAGCCACGTACCGGCTCAGGGCCCGGTATGCGACGGATCCCGGTGGCCTGCCCGACACGTTCGTCATCAAGTTGCCCGCCCAGGACGACATCGTGCGCGGCCGGGTCGCCGTCGGCTACCGCAGTGAGTGCGCGTTCTATACCGGGGTGGCCGACCGGGTTCGGATTCCGACCCCACAGTCTTTCTATTGCGAGATCACCGAAGACGCCGTGGACTACGCGCTGGTGCTGGCCGACGAGGCGCCCGCGGTGCAAGGCGATCAGCTCGCCGGCTGCGGCGAGCGGGAGGCGCGGCTGGCCGTGACGGCGCTGGCCGGCCTACACGGGCCCAGCTGGTGCGACCCGGTGTGGCTGGACTTTCCGGGCATCGCCTTCGCGCGGCCCGACGAAGCGGGCGCGAACGGGCTGGGCGACGTGGCGAAGATGAGCCTCGACATCACCCTGGCGAAGCTCGGTGACCGGATGGAACCCGAGGACCGCGAAACCTTGGCGGCCACTATGGGTTTGGTGACACCGTGGCTGCTCGCCGAATACGACCGGTACGCCTTGCTGCACGGTGACTACCGACTGGACAACATGTTGTTCGATCCCGTCCGCAGCCGGGTGAGCGTGGTGGACTGGCAGACGTTGGGGGTGGGACTACCCGCCCGGGACCTCGCCTACTTCACGGCCACCAGCCTGGATTCGCATCTACGCTCGGCGATCGAGAACGACCTCGTCGACGAATACCACCGAGCGCTGCTGACGCACGGTGTCAGGGGCTACGATCGCGAAACATGCTGGCGTGACTACAGGCTCGGCGTGCCGCAAGCCCTGCTGATCTCGGCGCTGGGATTTGCCTTCGCCGCCGCCACCGATCGTGGCGACGACATGGTGCTGACGATGCTCACCCGCGGCTGCCAGGCCGTGCGCGACCTGGGAACGCTGGACCTGATCGGCTGACGTTCAGAACTCGTCGGAGAAGTCGGCGCTGAGCCAGCGGTCGGGTCGGATGGTGAACAAGACCTCCTCGACACCCTCCATGCTGCGCACGAATGCGCGGCCACCCTCTTCGCCGAGGTAGCGGATGGCGACGGCTTCCTGAAGGTCCGCCGGGGCGGGTTTTGTGATGTCCACGACCGTGCCCTCCACCACCACGTATTGATACGGCAGCTCCTCGCGCTGGACCACCAGCGTCACCCCACCGGCCCGCTCGATGAGCCGGGCCTTGCGGCTCGACGCCCCGGTGATGATCCGGACGTTGCCGCCGGGGCGGTAGTCGTACCAGATCGGGACGCTGGCCGGTGGGCGGCCGTCGGTGGCATCGACGGAGAGCACGGCGACGTGCGTTCCGGCAAGGAATTCCTGGCGTTCGGTGTCGCTGAAGCTTTTCATGCCGACTGCAAGCGCCCATCTGCGGCGGCTATTCCCGGCCGTGGCCCGCGCCGGCGACGAAGGCGAGTTTGCCCGCGGTTCGCCCGCTCACCGCTGCGCCGCCCTGACCAGGTTGGAGCCGATGATCAGGCGCTGAATCTCGCTGGTGCCCTCGTAGAGTCGCAGCAGTCGCACGTCGCGGTAGATGCGCTCCACGGGCACCCCACGCATGTAGCCGCTGCCGCCGTGGATCTGCACCGCGAGATCCGCGACCTTGCCGGCCGTCTCGGTGCAGAAGAGTTTGGCCGCCGACGGCGCGACCCGGCGGTCCTCGCCGGTGACCCACAGCCGCGCCGCCTCACGGGCCAGGGCGCGCCCGGCCAGCACCCCGGCCTGCTGGTCGGCGAGCATCGCCTGCACCAACTGGAAGCTGCCGATCGGCGCCCCGCCCTGGGTCGCGGTGGCGGCGTAGGACACCGACTCGTCGAGCGCGCGCTGGGCTGCGCCCATGGCCAGCGCGGCGATGTGGACCCGGCCGCGCGCCAGGGAGGTCATCGCCGCGCGATAGCCGATGTCCTCGCTGCCGCCGATCAGCGCATCGGGCCCGACCCGGACGTCGGCGAAGCCGACCTCGGCGGTCCACGCCCCCTCCTGTCCCATCTTGGCGTCCTTGGCGCCCACCTCGACTCCCGCGGTGTCCGCGGGGACCAGGAACACGGCGATCCCGGGGCCCTGATCGTCGGCCGGCCGGGTGCGCGCGAACACCACGAACAGGTCGGCGACCGGCGCGTTGGTGATGTAGCACTTCCGCCCGGAGAGGACCCAATCACTTTCTTCACGAACGGCTTTGGTCTTCAGGCCGGCGGGATTGGATCCCGCTCCTGGCTCGGTCAGTGCGAAGGAGGCGACGACGTCGCCGGAGGCCATCGGCTCGAGCCAGCGCTGCTTCTGCCCGTCGGTGCCGAAGCCGACGAGCACCTGTCCGGCGATGCCGTTGTTCGTGCCGAACATCGAGCGCAGGGCCAGCGAGGTGTAGCCCAATTCCATTGCCATTTCGACATCTTGGACCAGATTCAGACCCAGTCCGCCCCACCGCTGGGGAATTGCGTACCCGAACAACCCCATCGTGGCGGCCTGTTTCCGGAGGTCGTCGGGTACCCGATCGTCGGCCAGGATCTCCTGTTCGCGCGGTACCACCGCGGTGCGCACGAACTGGCGGGTCTGGGCGAGGATCTCCCGGAAGTCCTCGTCGGAGACTTCGGGAACTTCGGCGGTTGGCATTCGACAGACGCTCCTCATTCGCGTGGGCAACCCCGGGGGTGGGAGAAATCCTATATGAAATACGATATTCGAAACGGTGTGCCCCCGGATCGGGAGCGTGAACAGGTGAGGAAGCGTGATCGGGTGTCGTTGCTGAGCGGTCAAACTGCGGTGATCACAGGTGGTGCGCAGGGTTTGGGCTTCGCCATCGCCCAACGCTTCGTCGCCGAGGGCGCGCGCGTGGTGCTCGGCGACGTGAACCTCGAGACCACCGAGGCCGCGGCGAAACAGCTGGGTGGCGACGACGTGGCGCTGGCGGTCCGGTGCGACGTGACCAAGGCGGCCGATGTCGAGGCACTGATCCAGACCGCGATCGAGCGTTTCGGCGGGCTGGACATCATGGTCAACAACGCCGGGATCACCCGCGACGCCACGATGCGCAAGATGACCGAGGAGCAGTTCGACCAGGTCATCAACGTGCACCTGAAGGGGACCTGGAACGGCATCCGGCTGGCGGCGGCGATCATGCGGGAGAACAAGCGCGGGGCGATCGTGAACATGTCGTCGGTGTCGGGCAAGGTCGGGATGATCGGGCAGACGAACTATTCGGCAGCCAAGGCGGGCATCGTGGGGATGACCAAAGCCGCTGCCAAAGAACTCGCCTATCTCGGAGTCCGCGTCAACGCGATCGCTCCCGGGTTGATCCGCTCGGCGATGACCGAAGCCATGCCGCAACGCATTTGGGACGAGAAGGTCGCCGAGATCCCGATGGGCCGGGCGGGCGAGCCCAGCGAGGTGGCCGGCGTCGCGCTGTTCCTGGCCTCCGACCTGTCGTCGTACATGACCGGCACCGTGATGGAAGTGACCGGCGGACGCCACATATGAGTAGACGCCACATATGAGTAGAGGTACCGAACATGCGTGAGACCGTGATCTGCGAGCCCGTGCGGACGCCGATCGGCCGCTACGGCGGCATGCTCAAGTCCTGCAGCGCCGTCGACCTCGGTGTCGCCGCGCTCAAGGGGCTGCTCGAGCGGACCGGGCTCGCGCCCGACGCGGTTCAGGACGTGGTCCTCGGGCACTGCTATCCGACCAGCGAGGCGCCGGCGATCGGGCGGGTGGTGGCGCTGGATTCCGGTCTGCCGGTGACGGTGCCCGGCATGCAGGTGGACCGGCGCTGCGGGTCGGGCCTGCAGGCGGTGATCCAGGCGTGCCTGCAGGTGGGCGCCGGCGACCACGACCTCGTCGTCGCCGGCGGCTGCGAGTCCATGAGCAACGTCGCCTTCTACTCCACCGACATGCGCTGGGGCGGGGCCCGCGGCGGTGTGCGGGTGCACGACGGTCTGGCGCGGGGCCGCACCACCGCCGGTGGCCGCCACTACCCGGTCCCCGGCGGGATGCTCGAGACCGCGGAGAATCTGCGGCGCCAGTATGGCATCTCACGCCGGGAGCAGGACGAGTTCGCGGTGCGCTCGCACCAGCGGGCGGTGGCCGCGCAGAAGGACGGCATCTTCGCCGAGGAGATCATTCCGGTGGCGGTGCGCACCCGGCAGGGCGAGGAACTCGTTGACACCGATGAGCATCCCCGCGCCGACACCTCGGTCGAGTCGCTGGGTAGGCTCAAACCCGTTCTACTGGGCGAAGACCCGGACGCCACCGTCACGGCCGGCAACTCCAGCGGCCAGAACGACGCGGCATCGATGTGCCTGGTGACCACCCGGGAGAAGGCCGACGAATACGGCCTGACGCCGTTGGTGCGCCTGGTCTCCTGGGGGTCTGCTGGGGTGGCGCCCGACGTCATGGGCATCGGTCCGGTGCCCGCGACCGAGGTCGCGCTCGCCAAGGCGGGCCTGAAACTCGGCGACATCGACCTCATCGAGCTCAACGAAGCCTTCGCCGCCCAGGCTCTTGCGGTCATGCGGGAATGGCACTTCGGCGCCGCCGACCAGGACCGCACCAACGTGCACGGATCCGGGATCTCGCTCGGCCATCCCGTCGGTGCGACCGGCGCCCGGATGCTGGCCACGCTGGCGCGTGAACTCGGTCGCCGGGAGGGCCGCTACGGGCTGGAGACCATGTGCATCGGCGGCGGCCAGGGACTGGCCGCGGTCTTCGAACGGGTCGCGCCGAAGTGACCGAGTTGCCCTTGGACGGGCTCACCGTGGTGGAGGTGTCCAGCTTCGTGGCCGCGCCCCTGTGCGGTATGACGCTGGGGCAGCTTGGAGCGCAGGTGATCAGGGTCGACCCCATCGGCGGTGCCTCGGACTTCCGGCGCCGGCCACTGGCGGCGGACGGGACGTCGATCTACTGGACGGGACTGAACAAGGGCAAGCGGTCGGCGACCATCGACATGCGCTCGGCGGAGGGCCAGGAGCTGGTCCAGCGCCTGATCGTCGAGGGGGACGGCGTCGTCGTCACCAACGCCGCCGGCCTGGCGTGGCTCGGCCACGAGCTGCTGGCCGCCCGGCGCCCCGACGTCATCCACGTTCAGCTGCTCGGTCGCGGGGACGGCTCCACCGCGGTGGATTACACCGTCAACGCGGGTATCGGGTACCCGCTCGTCACGGGTCCGGCCGACCACGCCGGCCCGATCAACCATGTGCTGCCGGCCTGGGACGTGTGCTGCGGGCTGTACGCGGCACTGGCCGTGGTCACCGCGGTCCGGCGCCGCGAGCAGTGCGGGGCGGGCGCGCGGATCAGCCTGGCGCTGGAGGACGTCGCGTTGGCCACCGCGGGCAATCTGGGACTCCTGACCGAGCCGCAGGTCATCGGGACGCAACGCGAGCGGCTCGGCAACGCCATCTACGGCCAGTACGGCCAGGACTTCACCAGCCGCGACGGCGTCCGCTTCATGGTCGTGGCGTTGACGGGAAGGCACTTTCGCGACCTGGTCGCGATGACGGGCACCGGCGAGGCGGTGGCGGCGCTGGCCGGGGCGCTGGGGGCGGACTTCGCCGATGAGGGGGACCGGTACCGCTACCGCGAGGTGCTGTCCGCCCTGTTCGCCGTCTGGTTCGCCGATCACACTGCCGACCAGATTGCCGCCGCGTTGGCGGACACCACTGTGCTCTTCGAGCGCTACCGCACCTTCGCGCAGGTCGCGGCCGGCCCGAAAGTGACTGCCAACCCGCTGTTTTCGAGGCTGGATCAACCGGGCGTCGGGGAGTATTACGCGCCCGGATTGCCAGCCGCTTTCGACGGCGCCCACCCGGCCGGCGCGCCCGCCCCCGCGCTCGGCCAGGACACCGCCGACGTCCTGGAGCGGTGCCTGGGGCTGAGTGCAGCCGACATCGAACGCCTTGCGGACGCGAAAGCGATCGCCCGCTGAGCTCGCCGAAAGAAGGACAGCGCATGACCAGACTCGCCCAGACCCTCGGCCTGACCGAATTCCAGACCGAGATCCTGGCCGCGGTGAGGCAATTCGTCGAAAAAGAGGTCATTCCCCACGCCGCCGAACTCGAACGCGTCGACACCTACCCCCAGGACATCGTCGACCAGATGCGCGAGATGGGCCTGTTCGGTCTGATGATCCCGCAGGAGTACGGCGGGCTGGGGGAGTCGCTGCTGACCTACGCGCTGTGCGTCGAGGAGTTGGCTCGGGGCTGGATGAGCGTGTCGGGGGTGCTCAACACCCACTTCATCGTCGCGTACATGCTGCGCCAGCACGGCACCGACGCCCAAAAGCGGAACCACCTGCCGCGCATGGCAACGGGCGAGTCGCGCGGTTCGTTCTCGATGTCCGAGCCGGAGCTCGGTTCGGACGTCGCCGCGATACGCACTCGCGCGCAACGCAACCCGGACGGCGACTACACCATCAACGGCCAGAAGATGTGGCTGACCAACGGTGCCAGCTCGACGCTGATCGCCGTGCTCGTGCGCACCGACGAAGGCGCGGACAAGCCGCACCGCAACCTGACCGCATTCCTGGTCGAAAAGCCGAGCGGGTTCGGTGAAACCGTTCCGGGCCTGGTGATTCCCGGCAAGATCGACAAACTGGGCTACAAGGGCATCGACACCACCGAACTGATCTTCGACGGGTACCGCGCAAGCGCCGGCGACGTCCTCGGGGGGACACCGGGCCAGGGGTTCTTCCAGATGATGGACGGCATCGAGGTCGGCCGGGTCAACGTGTCGGCACGCGCTTGTGGAGTCGGCATCCGCGCCTTCGAGCTCGCCGTGCGCTATGCCCAGCAGCGGCACACCTTCGGCAAGCCGATCGCCGAGCACCAGGCCATCGCTTTCCAGCTCGCCGAGATGGCCACCAAAGTCGAAGCGGCACATCTGATGATGGTCAACGCCGCGCGGCTGAAGGACTCCGGAGAGCGCAACGACGTTGCCGCCGGCATGGCCAAATACCTTGCCAGCGAGTACTGCACCGAGGTCACCCAGCAGAGCTTCCGCATCCACGGCGGCTACGGCTATTCCAAGGAGTACGAGATCGAGCGCCTGATGCGCGATGCACCCTTCCTGCTCATCGGCGAGGGGACGAGCGAGATCCAGAAGTCGATCATCAGCAAGCGACTGCTCGCCGACTACCGGGTGTGAGACGGTGACCGTCCCCGATTTCGCCGCGCGGCCGCAGCTTTGCGACGACGTCGCGCGCGTGGTCCGCGGCAGGATCTTCGACGGCAGCTACGCGGCCGGCGCCTACATCCGTCTGGACCAGTTGGCCGCGGAATTGGGGATCAGTGTCACCCCGGTGCGCGAAGCACTGTTCGCCCTGCGCGCCGAAGGCCTGGTCGCCCAGCAGCCCCGCCGCGGGTTTGTGGTGTTGCCGGTCACCGGGCGGGACGTCACCGACGTCGCGAACGTGCAGGCGCACGTCGGCGGTGAACTGACCGCCCGGGCCGCGACCGGCATCACCGCGGACCAGCTGCGCGAACTCAAGCACATCCAGGCCCAACTGGAGGATGCCTACGCCCGGGACGACCACGAGGGGGCTGTTCGCCTCAACCACGAGTTCCACCGGGCCATCAACGTCGCCGCGGATTCGCCGAAACTCGCCCAGCTGATGTCGCTGGTCACCCGCTATGCGCCTGAGTCGGTGTTCCCGACGATCGAGGGCTGGCCGGAACAGTCGACGAAAGACCATCGGCGGATCCTGTTTGCGCTCGAGTCGCACGACGGCGATTCGGCGAGGGCTGCGATGGCAGAACACCTTGCCGTCGGGGCGGTTCCGTTGATCGACCACCTGGTTGCGCGAGGGGTGGTTGTCGACGGGGGTTCGGCCGGATCGCCGTGAGGCAACCGGCCGTTGGCGCGCCCGCCCGCGCGGGCCGCTACCACACCGGCGGGTCGGCGTCGGCCTTCGGAGTGTGGATCAACACTGTGCCACCCCAGGACTCGATGCGCGCGTGGTTCACCTGAAGCACGCCGGACGCGGCCAAGGACCATGTGCTGCAGACGAATACCTCCATCGGAGACGTGACAACGCATTCCAGGACCCACTGTCGCTAACGCGGGGGGGATGCCTTTGTTCGTCCGCGCTGGGCCGGTGACTTGGTCGCTTGGCGTTGCCTGGACGGTGACGGCTTGGCGGATTCGGCGCCCTCCTCGATCAGCCGGCCGGCATGGTCGAGGATGCAGTCGAGGCCGTATTCGAAATTGGCTTCGTCGGGCGCTCCGATGCGGTGACCCTGGCTGCTGACCTGCGCGATCAGGGGTGTCGTGGCCGGGTCTATGGCCGCCGCATCCTCGATCGCGTGGGCACCGTTGTCCGCCGACTGGTTCTTTTCGTAGAGTCGATGCAGCACCACCGATCCTCGGACGTGGACCGACACCGCGGAGTAGGTGTCGAACGCATCCTGGGGCGACAGGCCCGCCTCCACGAGGTTGGCGATCGCCCGTTCCACCTCCTGGGCGCCCAAGCGCGCCGCCTTCGGGCTCAAGGCGGCCCGGATCAGGATCAGGTCGCACAGAATCGGGTTGCCCATGAACGTCTTACGCATCAAGCGGGCATGGTTGCGCAGCGTCTCGCGCCAGTCGCTGGCTTCGACGTAGGGGGTGGCGAACACGTACTTGCTCAGGGCACGGTCGGTCATCGCGTTGAGCAGATCGTCTTTTTTGCGGAAGTACCAGTAGATGCTCGTCACGCCAACTCCGAGGTGCTTGCCCAGCAGTGGCATGCTCAAATTATCCAGCGAAACCTGTTGTGCCAGTTCAAATGCGCCACTGATGATGTCGTCGGGGTTGATCGACCCGCGCTCACGTCGTCGGCGCTTATCGGCGGTGGCCTGCTTTGCCACTACGGGGTACCTCCATCAGATCTCGCTTGTGCATTGGCGTCTCGCCGTTCGGTTCCGGCCGTCAAGCCTACCGGTGGGCGTCTGCGCTTCATGCCGACTGCTATTCCTCATTACTGTGATATCTATCGTAGGCATTGTGGTAGATAACTTCGAGGAGGTGACCGCGGATGAGCGGATCAACGATGCCCGGGCGCACGCCCTGGCGTCAGTGACGGAACGTCCCATAGACGTGGCGTTGGCCGAGGCGGCATGTGCTCGCTGCGCGTCGCCACCGCTATCCTCGCACCCGATCCACGCGGATGCACTCGATTCGTCGCGAGCTGATCCGCGTTCGCCCCGTGAGCTCGAGCTGTGCATGATTCACCTCGCGCACTCCCGGTCGGATATCTGGACCAGGTTTTTGGTCAGCGACTCCACCCCTCGCCGGACGACGTCGGCATGTTCGCGCAAGCCAGTGCCCGACAGCCTGCCGTGCCACCTGTGGCCTCCTGCACCCGACACGGTGATCTTCGGCTCCGACCGGCCGGTGCTGAGCTTGCGCCGCGCAACTCTGGAAGCCGCCGGGCTGAACCTTCCGGCCGACGTGTTCGAAAACTACCGTGACCACAACGCACAAGAACTCGTCTTCATTGGCGGGGAGGGACGCTGAGTATGGACCGTCACGAACTACGCAGGCTCGACTACAGCCTGACGTCGGATCACGAAGCGTTGCAAGCCGCCTACCGTGACTTCTTCATGACGCACTGTCCTATCGAAGTCGTTCGCGCCGCAGAGGAGACCGGATTCGACGGGAAACTGTGGGAGCGTCTGTGCGCCATGGGGGCAACAACGATGGCGCTGCCGGAATCCGCGGGCGGGGACGGGGCGACGCTGGTCGACCTGACGCTGGTGGCCGAGGAGATCGGCCGCTCGCTGGCGCCGGTGCCGTGGATCGACCACATCTGCGCGGTCCGGCTACTGGCCCGGCTCGGCGCCGCGGAACCCGACGTCGTCCAGGGCGCCAGGCTCGTCGCGCTCGACCCGCAGCACGACAACGTCTCCGGGACCCGGCTCGTTCCCGCCGGGTCGATCGCAGATCAGGTCATCGTGCGCGACGGTGTCGACGTGGTGCGACTGGCCTTCGGCACTTGCCCGGAGAAAGTGGACAACATCGGCCGGCTGCCGATGGCATGGGTCGATCCAGCGGCCGCCGAAAACCGCACTGTGCTGGCGGGCGGGCCCGACGCGTTGGCAGAATATCAACGGGCACTGGATGAGTGGCGCTTGCTTAACGCGTCGGCGCTCGTCGGCCTGGTCGAGGAGGCCCTCATGATCGCGGCGGAGTTCGCCAAGACCCGCTACACGTTGGGCGTGCCGATCTCGACGCTGCAGGGTATCTCGCACCCCCTGGCCGACATCGCGATCACCGTGCAGGGTGGACGCAATCTGGCTCGGCGCGCGGCCTGGTTCTTGGACAACGAACCCGACGAACGCCCGGAATTGGCTACCTCGGCCTTCGTGTTCATGGCCGAGGAGGCGGCCAGGGCCGCGACCACGGCCGTGCACGTGCAAGGCGGGCTCGGTGTTTCGGCCGAAGCCGCCGCGACGGCGTATCTCGTGCGTGCCCGCGGCTGGGCGCTGGCCGGTGGAGACCCGGGTGCCGGCGCCAAGTATGTCGGCGAACTTGTTGCCGCGCGCGAGAGCGGGATGTAGCACGCGTACATCGCGGACGAGCAAGAAGGGATACTCGAAGACCGCAACGCCCCACCGCAGCGCGGCGTTGGGTCCACTGCGTCCAGTCTCCGCCCGGGGTCGCACGACGAAGGAGAACCGTTGGCCCGGAGCGGCTTCGA
>NZ_JBYCLC010000186.1:0-7539 GCF_057473685.1 Mycobacterium sp. TH-M116
CGACGGTGCCGTCGATGAGCCCGGGCAGCAGCCGCGACTTCTGCTCGGCGGTGCCGTTCTTGGCGATCACCGCCGACGCGATCACGGTCGGCACGAAGGGCCCCGGCGCGACGGCCCGGCCGAGTTCCTCGATTACCACCACGAGCTCGGGCAGGCCATAGCCCGACCCGCCGTGCTCTTCGTCGATGTGCAGCCCGAGCCAGCCGAGCTCGGCCAGGTTCGGCCAGAACGCCGGGCGCGCCTCGTCGGCGGCGTCGAGCAGCGAGCGCGCCGCCCAGCGCGCCTTCTGTGCCGTCAGAAATCCGCGGGCCACCTCGGCGAGTTCGCGGTGGTCGTCGGTCAGTGCGATAGCCATGGGTTCTCCTCGCGCGCCGCTACCCGCTCCGCATCCTCGCGGGGGGCTGACCGCCTGCCCCGCTCCGGAAGGGAGCGGGGCGGCTGCCTAAAGAGTGTACTTATTCCGGCACGGGGCCCGGCCCGGGGTGGCTACTTCGGTGCGAACCGCTGCCCGGCGTCGAGCCGGATGCACTGGCCGTTGAGCATGGGGTTGTCCACGATGGCCGCCGCCAGCTTCGCGTACTCGATGGGCCGGCCCATCCGCTTGGGGAACGCCGCGTCCCGGGTCAGGGCCGCCGCCATCTCGTCGGGAACCATTGAGGTGATGCCGGTCAGGAACAGGCTCGGCGCGATCGCCAGCACCCGGATGCCCAGCGACCCCAGGTCACGGGCCATCGTCAGGCACATGCCCGCGATCCCGGCCTTGGCGGCGGTGTAGGCGATCTGGCCGATCTGGCCCTCGAAGGCCGCGATCGACGCGGTGTTGATGATGACGCCGCGTTCCCCTGTTGTTTCGGGGTCCTCGGGCTCGTTGCGGGCCATGTGCGCGGCGGCCAGGCGGCTGATGTTGAAGGTGGCGACGAGGTTGAGATCGACGACGGACTGGAAGGATTCGAGGTCGTGCGGTCCTTCCTTGGTCAGCGTCCGCTTGGCGATGCCGCCGCCCGCGGTGGTCACCGCGACATGCAGGCCGCCCAGCTTGTCGACAGCGCTCTGCAGGGTCTGCTCGGTCCCGGTGAAGTCGGTGACGTCGACGGGGTAGAAGGCGCCACCGAGGCCCTCGGCCACGCTCTTGCCGTCGGAGCTCTCCCGGTCCAGGACCGCGACCTCGGCGCCGCGCTGCGCCAGCAGTTCGGCGGTGGCACGACCCATCCCCGACGCGCCGCCGATGACGACGACCTTTTTTCCGTTGATCTCCATCCGGTTCTCCTTGTCAGAATGCCTGGAATTTGTAACGTTACGTGGGCACGCTAGCGTGTCCGCCGGGCCAGGTTGTCGGCGAGCCTCACGGCGAATCGGAATGCCACCGCCAGTCCGGCCGGTGGACGTATCGCAGCGCCTCGGCCACCGTCAGCCCGTTCATCGCGCGGGCGCGGTTGTCCGCACAGTGACGACGGAAGATCGCCATCTCCTCCTGGCTCGGCGGATGCACGTCCCGATAGGGCACCTTCTGCCCCACCAGCATCACCAGATATCCCTCGAGCCCGAACTGATTGTCCTGCCCGATCGTGCTCGTCACATAATGCCGACAGAAGCCCGTCGGCCCGTTCTCGCGATAGAAGTCCAGCAGCGGCTGCACCGGTGTCACGTCCACCTCGTTGCGGCACGCGGTCCAGAACTCGTTGTCGATGCGGGTGTTGAACCGGTAGTGGATCGACAGGAAGTCCCTGATGCCGTCCCACCAGTCGACGAACAGCGTGTTGTACAGCGCCTGAAGGCTCGGCGTCGGGTCGAGCTGCGACTGCACGAGCATCTCGACCATCGCCTTGATCTGCGACGACGCGACCATGAGCGCGGTCGCCTCGAGCGGCTCGACGAAGCCGCACGCGTTGCCGATCGCGAAGACGTTCTTGACCCAGCCCTTCTCGTAGCGCCCCGACCGGAACTTCACGACGTGATCCCACGTCGTGGCCTTCGGGTTCTTCTGCACGAACTCCTCGCGCGCCTGGTCGTCGCTGAGGAACTGTGACGAATAGACATAGCCGCGGTTGATCGCGTGCTCGTGGTCGATCTGCCAGCACCAGCCGGCCTCCATCGTCTCGGCGATGGTGTAGGGGTGGATGAACTCGTCGGTCCGGTCCCAGGTGCCCACGACCGCGCGGTCGCAGAACAGCGAGCTGTCGTACGGGACGAACGGCGTCCCCAGCGCGCGGCCGAGCAACTCGGAGCGAAAACCGGTCGCGTCGACGTAGAAGTCGGCCGAGAACGTGCGACCGTCATCGAGGAGGACGGCCTGCACGCCCTTCTCGTCGACGGGCACACCGGTGATGCGGGCGTCGATGAGCTCGATGCCGCGCACGACGCACGCAGCCTCCAGCGCCTCGACCAGCGCGGGATTGAACAGGTGAAGCGCGGTGTTGGGCGTGATCATCGGCCCTTGGCCGCTCGGATGCTGCTCGAACGCCTTGCCCTGAGCCATTAGCGCGGCGTTCATGTCGACGCTGTCGAAATCGTCGCCGCAGTAGAAACCGTTATAGCGGCCGAGGTCGGTGTAGAACGCGTCGAGCTGGAATTGGAACCCGTAGTCGAAAGACTCGCGCGGCCCCCACAGGAAGTGGATGCCCGTCTTCCAGGTCGGCCGGACGGTCGAATAGAACTGCTTCTGCGGCAGCTTCAGATAGTCGAAGAGCAGGTTCACGATTTGCGGCGTGGTGCTTTCGCCGACGCCGATCACGCCGATGTCCTTGCTCCGCACGACGCGGATGCCGAGCGCAGGAGCCTGTTGCTTGAGCGCGAGCGCAGTCATCAGGCCGGCGCTGCCGCCGCCTACGACGAGTACGGATTGGATCATCGACTCCCTGCTTCCCGTGCGCGCGAGCGCCCCGCCGACACGATCACCACGGTATCCGGCTTGCCGGCCGTGCCAACCGGTGACTCAGTACTAAAGTCGAGCGATGCGAGTCGCAATCGGCTTGGGCACCACCCAGGCCATCGCCGCGGTTGTCGGCAGGGGCAACTACGCCGTGGACGAAATTGCGCCCGGCGGCGCGGTGGCGGTCACGCTCACCACGCAGCCGGCCGGTTTCCAGCGCACCTTCCGGCTGGAGCGGCGCGCCGCCGCGGCCTCGTGAGCCGGCCCGCCGTGGACCTCTACGACGTCATGCGAACCGCGTTCGCCGCGCGCGAGTTCACCGACGACACCCTGCCCGACGAGGCGCTCTCGCGCATCCTCGACAACGCGCGGTTCGCCCCCAGCGGGGGAAACCGCCAGGGCACGCACGTCATCGTGGTGCGTGATGCGCAGACCCGTCGCCGCCTCGCCGAGTGTGGCGCGCCCGCCGCCCGCCGCTACGTCGCCCAACTCACAGCCGGCGAGAACCCGTGGAATCCGCTGCGTCCCAGCGGCGTACCCCAGGACGTGATCGAGGCGACCGCAATTCCCGACACGTTCGTCGCGCCGCTGGCCAATGCGCCGGTCCTGCTGGTCGTCTCCGTCGACCTGAGCGTGGTCGCCGCGCTCGACCAGGAGCTGGACCGCGTCGGCATCGTCGGCGGAGCGTCGGTTTATCCGCTGGTGTGGAACATCCTGCTGGCCGCCCGCAACGAGGGCTACGGCGGCACCCTCACCACGATGGCGATCGCGGCCGAGGACCGGGTCCGCGCGCTGCTGGGCATCCCCGACACGCACGCGGTCGCCGCGCTCGTGCCGCTGGGCAAGCCGACCCGCCGGCCGACCAGGCTGCGCCGCCGGCCGGTCGCCGAGTTCGTCACCCGCGAACGCTTCGACGGCCCCGCGTTCGAGGGCTGAACCGGAGTCCCTACACCGGGAGGCGACGTGAGCTATCTGCTCCTCATCTGTGCGATCTTGGCCGAGGTGGTGGCGACCAGCCTGCTCAAGAGCACCGAGGGTTTCAGCCGGCTCTGGCCGACGGTGGTGTGCCTGGCCGGGTACGCGGTGGCGTTCGCGCTGCTGGCACTGTCGATTTCCCGGGGCATGCAGACCGACGTCGCCTATGCGCTGTGGTCGGCGATCGGGACGGCCGCGATCGTGCTGATCGCCGTGCTGTTCCTCGGCTCGCCCCTGTCGGTTGCCAAGGTCGTCGGGGTCGGCCTGATCATCGCCGGCGTCGTCACGCTGAACCTCTCCGGCGCCCACTGAGGAACTCCGTGGCGGCGCGACGTGGCGGCGGCGCGAACGCCGATCAGCCACCCGCGCGTAGGTAGGCGTTCACGCGGTCGACGCCCATTGCGCGCCTGGTGTGCAGGCACCGCTGACACACTGACGGCCTGCCGATGCTCTCAGGGACGAGGACCCATCATGACCGATCTCGACCAGCCGACCTCCGAGGGAATCTCCCCGAACAGCCCCACCCGGGCCGACCTGATCGAGCATTCCCGCACCGGGATGGGCGCGGCCGCGCTGCAGCGGGCCATCGCCGACCACCTGCGCTACTCGGTCGGGCGGCCGGCCGCGGCCCTGCGTCCCGAGCATTACTACCGGGCGCTGGCGCTGGCCGTGCGTGACCGCATGCAGGACCGCAGGGTGGCGTCGATGCAGACCATGCTGGATCTGGGTCGCAAGGTCACCTGCTATCTGTCCGCCGAGTTCCTGATGGGCCCCCAACTCGGCAACAACCTGCTGAACCTGGGCATCGAGCGGTCGGCGAGGACCGCGCTGGCGGCGATGGGCCAGAGCCTCGACACGGTGCTGGCCTGCGAGGAGGAACCGGGGCTGGGCAACGGCGGCCTCGGCCGGCTTGCCGCGTGCTACCTGGACTCGCTGGCCACTCTGGAGCGTCCGGCGATCGGCTACGGCATCCGCTACGAGTTCGGGATCTTCGACCAGGAGATTCGCGACGGCTGGCAGGTCGAGAAGACGGACAACTGGCTCGACGCCGGAAATCCCTGGGAGATCGCCAAACCCGACATCAACTATGCGGTGAAGTGGGGTGGCTATGCCGAGCACTACACCGACGAGGCCGGCCACGACCGTGCGCGGTGGGTGCCGGGGCGGGTACTCAAAGGCGTCGCCTACGACACCCCGATCCAAGGCTACGGCGTCAACACCTGCAACGTGTTGACGTTGTGGAGCGCACGTGCCGTCAAATCCTTTGCGCTGGAGGCCTTCAACACCGGCGACTACTACAAGGCGGTCGAGGACGAAGTCACCTCCGAGACGGTCACCAAGGTCCTCTATCCCAACGACGAACCGGATGTGGGCAAGCGGCTGCGACTGTTGCAGCAGTACTTCTTCGTGTCCTGCTCGCTGCAGCGGGTGCTGGAGTTGATGGAGGAGATCGCTGACGTCTCTGTGCGAGAACTGCCCCAGCGGTTCGCGCTGCAGCTCAACGACACTCATCCGTCGATCGCGGTCGCCGAGTTGATGCGGCTCCTGGTCGACGAGCGCCACCTCGACTGGGACGACGCGTGGGGCATCACGGTCGCGACGTTCGGCTACACCAACCACACCCTGCTGCCCGAAGCGCTGGAGACCTGGCCGCTGGCGATGTTCTCCGAGTCCCTGCCGCGCCACCTCGAGATCGTCTACGAGATCAACCGCCGATTCCTCGACGAGGTGCGCGCCCGGTTCCCCGGCGACGACGACCGGCTGCGCCGTATGTCGCTGATCGGGGAGGACGGCGGCAAGAGTGTGCGGATGGCGCACCTGGCGGCCGTCGGCAGCCACGCCATCAACGGCGTCGCCGCGCTGCACTCAGATCTGCTGAAAACCAGTGTCCTCAAGGACTTCTACGAGCTGTGGCCGGAACGCTTCAGCAACAAGACGAACGGGGTCACACCGCGCCGCTTCCTTGCGCTGGCCAACCCAGGGCTGCGCGAACTGCTGGACCGCACCATCGGCGAGAGCTGGCTGAGGGACCTGTCGCGGCTGCGCGCACTGGAGCCTTTCGTCGACGACGCCGGCTTCCGTCAGCAGTGGCGCGATATCGCAAGAGCCAACAAGGCCCGCCTGGCCACCTACGTCGGCGCGGCCGCGGGCGTCGAGCTGAACCCGGACTGGATGTTCGACGTCCAGGTCAAGCGCATCCACGAGTACAAGCGCCAGCACCTCAACGTGCTGCACATCGTCGCGCTCTACCACCGGCTCAAGTGCAATCCCGGGCTGTCGATTCCACCACGGGCCTTCGTCTTCGGCGGCAAGGCCGCTCCCGGCTATTTCATGGCCAAGCGAATCATCAAGCTGATCAACGCCGTCGGGGAGACTGTGAACGCCGACCCCGACGTCAACCGGTTCCTCACGGTGGCGTTCGTGCCGAGCTTCAACGTGCGCAACGCACACCTGATCTACCCGGCCGCCGACCTGTCCGAGCAGATCTCCACTGCAGGCAAGGAGGCATCGGGCACCGGGAACATGAAGTTCATGATCAACGGCGCGCTGACCATCGGCACGCTCGACGGGGCGAACGTCGAGATCCGCGAGGAGGCTGGGCCGGAGAATTTCTTCCTGTTCGGCCTCACGGAACGCGAGGTTGCGGCGGTCAAGGCGGACGGATACCGCCCGGCCGACTACGTCGACGGCGACGAGGAGCTTCGCGCGGTGCTCGATCTCATTGCCGCGGGGACGTTCTCGCGCGGCGATACCGAAATGTTCCGACCGGTGGTGGACAACCTTCGCTACGACGATCCGTTTTTGGTGTGCGCCGACTACCGCTCTTACGTCGACTGCCAGGAACGGGTGAGCGCCGCGTGGCAGGACCAGGATGCGTGGACCACGATGTCCATCCTGAACTCTGCGCGCAGCGGCAAGTTCTCCTCGGACCGCGCCGTCGCCGAGTACTGCGACGAGATCTGGAACGTCTGGCCGCTGACGGTGAAGATCTGAGCGGGCCGGGAGTCAGTTGAGGGTCTGACCGGCCAGGAGCAGAACCCCGGCAACCACCAATGCGATCACCTTGATCACCTCCAGGCCGACGTAAGCGTAGTGGCCGCGAGAGCGGGGCGCATCCAGGCCGGCAAGGACCCTGTCAGAGCGTCGGCTCAAGAACGGCCGCACGCCGATCAACTGGGTGGCGAGCATGGCGAAGGCGGTCACCAATGCCGCGATTGCGCCGGCCGGCGGCGGGCCGGCAATCATGATCGCCGCGAGGACGACGGCGAACATGACCTCGATGTCATTCAGCGCGCGAAAGACCAGGCGCCCGATCCCCAGACCGATCTGCGTCGTCACGTCGGGTGCGCGGAACTTCAGCGGTGCTTCCAGGAACGAGATGGCCAGCACCATGCCCAGCCACACGAAAATCACGGCGACGGCTACGGATGTTGCGGTGTTCATCGTTGCGGTGATCATCGCGAACTTCCCTTCGAAGTCAGTTCGGCCAGGCAGAGATCCGGTTCGACGAACGCATCCAACCGGTCGACGGCGAGAGGTGCGGCCTGGCTCTCCAGAACGCCTTGCATGAGGCCGAGGTGGATCGGGCACACGACTTGGGATCGGGCCTCGGCGACTTCGAGGAAGGGGCAGTGCCGCAGGCCGATCTGCCGCGCCCCTCGGCGCTCGGGCGCGAATCCGAGTTCGTCGAGGAC
>NZ_JBYCLC010000187.1:0-9415 GCF_057473685.1 Mycobacterium sp. TH-M116
GGGTTCCGCCGGGTCTACCGCGAGCTGCCCTGCCGCCGTCGCGGGGTCGCAGCCTCTCGCCTGACGTCGGCTGACCCTTTCGTCGGTTCCGGAGCGAGCTCGTCTTCGAAACTGACCATCGCGTCGATCATCGCGGAGAAGACCCGGTGCGCGGCACGCAGGTCGTCGTCGCTCAACTCGGCCAGCGCGTGGGACACATGCTTACCGAGGGGCGTGAAGAACTCGCGGGCCAGCTCCATGCCGCTGTTCTCGTAGCGCAGGAGCCACTTGCGACGGTCCTGCGGGTCGGCTTCGCGCCGGATGTGGCCCGATTCGATCATCCGGTCGACGAGGTAGGTGATCGCCGCGGGTGAGACGTCCATGCGCTGACCCAGCTGCGCCAACGTCAGCGGATTGCCCGCGGTCTCGGACACCATGATGTGCAGGAGGGCGTGAAAATCATTGCTGTTCACGTCGTTCGTCCGCGCGAAGTGGCGGCCTATCCGGTCGGACTGGGCGGTGATCGCCCGCAGATCGGCCGACAGGCACTTCTCCAGCTCGACCCGTGGGGGCGGTGGATCGAGTGCGCGCCGCCTGCTCACCTACCCGCATCCTTCATCAGAAGTACCAGGGTATCGGCGCACTCGGACAAAGACCTAATGCGGCCCGCAGTGTGCGCCCGCGGCGGCGGCCACGACCGCGGCACAGGTGTTCTTCATCGACCGTCCGTGCGCACCCGATAGCGGCGTGCGGCGTAGACCATGTCGTCGCGCCACAGCCGGGCGGAGGCGTAGCGTATCAGCGGCGTGACCAGCGGGGCGGCGTGGCGCGCGACCGCAAACCCGGGGCGTTGCGACGTCGCGACGGTGGCCTCGAGCACCGCGACACCGGGCCGCCCGTCCGGCCCGGGACCGGTTGGGGTGGCGTGGGTTTCGACCACGCTGCCCGTTCCCTCACCTTCGATGATGCGCATCAGCACGGTGCGCGCATCGGGGGTGGTGAATTCCGCGATCACCGGCACACCGAAGCGGCCCATCCGGAAGGTCACCGACACCAGGAAGCGGTCGTCCTCCTCGGTCGGGGTGGCGAGCACCTCCAGCCGGGTGAACGAATAGGGGTGAAACCAGGCGCCGTGCCACGGGTCGAGCCGGTTGGCGATGACGTCGCACGGTTCGCAGCTGCCGTGCAGGCGGGTGACGGCCGCCAGCGTGGCGCCGGCCGGCCTCGCCGGGACCACAGGCGCGTCCAGCGGCGCCTCGCCGCCGACGGCGTCCATCCGCACCCACGCCAGCACACCGTCGTCGTAGGCGGGCAGAGGGCGCCAACCGAATTCGCAGCCGTCGCCGTCGAGGGCCAGGCCGTGCCAGCGACAGAACAAGACACCGTCGCGCACGATTCCGGTGGCAAGGTCGGCGCCCAGATGCGGGCACCCGCCGGGACCGACCCGCAGCCCGCCCTGTCGGTCGCGCCAGGCGACGAGTTCGCGCCCGGCGACACGCGCTCCCAGCGGTTGGCCGGCCCGCACGTCGCGGCTGCCCGCGAACACGAACCAGTTGCCGGTCGGCTTGCGTTGCGAGCGCTGCAGGGCGGCCTCGATGACGGCCGGCCGGGCCTCGCGGTAGGTCGGTTGCTGCGTAGTCCATGCCACCCGCGGAACCATCTGCAGGGGCCAGTCTTTGGGCCAGCGCCAGCGCAGGCGGTCGGCGGTGCTCACGGTCGGCGCCCTGCGCGGGCGGCCAGTGACCGCAACACCGCCGATCGTCCGCGGATGGGAACCGTGCACAGCTGGTGACCGGCGAGCCCCCACCGCCCGAGCAGATGGTTGGCGGCTTGCCAGCCGGTGGTGGCCGCCCGTTCCATCAGCGCCACCGGCAGGTCGGTCCGGATACCGTCGCCGGCCAGCACCAGCCCCGGCTGCGGCGTCACCACCGCCGGCCGGCACTGGTAGGTGCCCGGCGCGAACAGCGGGCAGTCGCCGCGCCGGAGCACGCGCTCGTGGCGCACCCGCGCCGCCGCGGTCTCGGGGTAGAGGGCGTGCAGCTGCTCCACGGCGCCGGCTGTGGACTCCGAGTGTGTCGCATAGGCGTGCAGTTCGACGACCGAGCCGCGGTTGCGGCGGGCCCAGTCGGCGGCCTCGTGTTCGTAGCGCTCCAGCACGCTGATGTTGTCGAGGGGCTTGTGACCGGCGGTGCCCAGAAAGGCGGGCCGATCGGCGCGGACGGGCCGGTCCAGCCAGAGTCGGTGTACCAGGAAGGGCGGCGCGGTGCGCAGCCCGCTGACGCGGGAGCGCCACAGCTCGTCGCCGAGACCCGGTGAGGCGTCCACGACGTGTCGCAGGCCGTCCACGTCCAGCGCCAGCACCACAGCATCGGCGTCGAGCCGATCGCCGGCGTCGGTGTGCACGCGAAACCCTTCGCCCGCAACGGGTTCCACCTGCGAGACCGGGGTGCCCAGATGCACCCGAACGCCGTGCTCGCCGAGGTGGGAGCGCAGGGGGTTCCACAGGCCGGCGTCGAAGTTCTCGGCGGCCACGTCGAAGATCAGGCCCTCGCTGGATCCGAGGAAGTAGATGTGGAACATCGTGGCCAGCTCGGCGGCCGACAGCTGTGCCGGTTCGGCGAAGAAGCTGCGCGAGAACACCTCGAACGCGAGGTGACGTGCCGACTCGGGGAAATTGATGTCTTTGAGGAAGGTGTCGGCGTCGACGTGGTCGAGCCGCTGGTAGATCTCGGGCACCGACACGGCCGCCAGCGGCGCGGCGGCGCGGACGTCGATGCGGGCCAGGTCGGCGAGCCGGAATGTCGGGCTGCGCAACGCGAACGCCAGTGCGTTCCACGGCGGGGTTTGCGGCAGCCCACGGAAGGTGTCGCGCCGACCGGCACCGTCGATGAGGGGATAGTCCGCGACGGGGGTGAGCATGCGCAGCGTCGGGTCGACGCGGCGCAGCAGGGCCCGCAGGTTGTAGTACTGACGGAAGAAGGCGTGGAATCCGCGGTTCATGGGCAGCGGGGTGTCGCCGTCGTGTTCGGTCCAGCCGCCGACCCGGCCGCCGAGGTAGTGCCGGCCCTCCACGAGGTCCACCGCGACGCCCCGTTCGGCCAGCCCGGTGGCGGCCGTCAACCCCGCGATGCCCGCGCCCACGACGACGGCGCGCGGCCGCGACGGCAGACCGCTCGCGTCCGGAAGCCCGGGCCGGGCGGGGTGGAGGTGGCGGTGGCGGTCGGTCATTGCTTCGCGTCCTTCGTTGGCGCGTGTCCCAGGAAAGTGTGCACGATGTCGGTCTCCCAGCCCGGCATGGTCTCGCTGCGCACGTCGGTGAGGCCGGCGTCGAGCATCCGGGCCCGGAAGCGTGCCGCACCGTCGAACGCCAGCACGCTGCGCCACAGATGCCGGTACAGCGTGGTGTCGCGGGTCCGCCACCAGCCGGAGGGGATGATGATGCCCCAGCACACCGCGTGCCAGATCCTCGTCGCGGCCCGTGAGTCGCGCACCGAGTATTCGTGCACGGCCAGGGTTCCGCCCGGGCGCAGCAGGGCCCGGAACGCCCGCAGTTGACCGTCCGGGTCGGCGAGATTGCGCAGCAGGTAGGCAGCCAGGATGCCGTCGAACGGGCCCCGGACGTCGCTGCCGCCGTGCTCGGCCAGGTCTTCGATGCGCGCGTGGACGAACCGCACCGTCGGCGGCCACGGTTTGGCCCGCGCCGCCTTCAGCATGCCGCCCGCGGCGTCGACGGCGACGATCTCGGCCTCGGGGGCCACCGCCAGCAGCGCGGCCGTCGAGGCACCGGTGCCGCAGCCTGCGTCGAGCAGCCGTAAACCCTTGCCGCGGAAAGGTATTCGCATGCGGTCCGCCGACCGCCGCAGGTTTGCGTGGTAGCCCGGGTTGGCGCCGACCAACCGGTCGTAGGCGGGCGCGCCGACGTCGAAGGCGCCGGGCACCTCGCTGCGCGGCAGGCCCGCCCTAGCGACGCGCACGTCGGCCCTCCCACAGCAGCAGCACCGCGGTGACCAGCGCGAAGCCGAACAGGAAATCCTCGACCGGGATGTCGAAGGGGAATCGCAGGCCGCTGGTCTGGTGCTGGTCGTAGATCACGATGGGTGCGCGCAGCTTGGTCAGCCAACCGTCGACCGGTATCTGGAACCCGAGCACGATCAGCATCGACCACCAGTAGGCCGGCCGCCGGAACAGCCCGGTGTGCAGCAGCCCGAACTCCAGCGCCACGACGAGGACCACCGCCACCACGGCCGGCAGGGTGTAGCCCAGCCCGGTCATCGGCGCCTGCCGCGGTCGAGGATGGTGGTGACCGCGTTGTAGGTCAGCAACGCGCACAGTGGGATCACCACGAAGAACAGCGCCTCCTCCAGGGGCACCCGCAACGGGAGGTACACGCCGCTGAGGTAGCGGCCGTTGTACGTCCACACGCCGGCGGCGATCGCGACCGCGTCCCAGACGAGGAACACCGCGGCGACCGGGGCCACCGCCCGAACGACCCGGCGGGGCCGGCGGTAGACGCCGGCGCCGAAGAACTCCAGCGGCGCGGTGATGGCCAGGCACAGGCCCAGCAGGATCAGGTATTGCCAGCGCTCGCTCATGCAGCGCCGCGCCTGCGGTACTCGGGGCGGGCCAGCCGGGCGCGCCATGACCGCAACAGCCCCCCGCCGGCGACCTGAAGCCGTCGCGTGGTGCCGACGGTGGCGCGCCGGCTGAACACCGAGAAGTCACTGCTTTCAATGCAATCGAGTATCTCAGAATACAGCGTCAGCGCGGTCGTGACACAGGGTCGCGAACGCGGTTGCAGCACTGCGATGCCGTCGGCGGCGAACCGGTAGATGTCGCGGGTGACGTCGTGCTGCGCCGCCAGGGCCGCCCGCACCCGCGGGTCGGTGTGGTGGTGGTCGTGACACCACATCAGCAGTTCCCGGTCGACGCCGTGGGCGGCGAGTTCGTCGGCGGGCAGGTAGACGCGCCCACGCCGCAGATCCTCGTCGACGTCGCGCAGGAAGTTGGTGAGCTGGAAGGCGCGGCCCAGTGCCGCGGCGTACGGGGCTGCCTCATCGGTGGGAACCACCGTGCCGAGCACCGGAAGCATCTGCAGCCCGATGACCTCCGCCGAGCCGCGCATGTAGCGGTTCAGGGCGGTCCGGTCGGGGTAGTCGGTGACGGTCAGGTCCATGCGCATCGAGGCGAGAAAGTCCTCGAACAGGTCCGCCGGGATTCCGTAGCGGCGCACGGTGTCGTCGGCCGCGGCCAGCACCGGTTCGTCGCGATGGTCGCCGCCGGCGAAGAACCGGTCGGCGAGGTGCTGCAGGCGCTCGGCACGCGCGGTGACGTCGAGGGCCGGATCGAGGTCGTCGAGGATGTCGTCGGCGTGGCGGGCGAAGCCGTAGAGCGCGTGCACCGCCGGGCGCTGGTCCGGGGCGAGTAGCCGGGTGGCCAGAAAATAGGTGCGGCCGTGTTCGGCGGCGATCTGGCGGCATCGGCGGTACGCCGCACGCAGCCCGGGTTCCGTGATTCCGGCGGCGTCGAGCTCGGTGCGGATCATGGTTGACGCGCTTTCAGGTCGAAAGTTGTCGCCGACCGCCCCCAGGTGCCGGTGATACGGTCGGCGGCCAGCCGGCCCGAGATCAGCGTAGTGGGCACCCCCACGCCGGGCACGGTCGACGACCCGGCCAGCACCGCGTTCTCGATGCCGCGCACGGTGTTGGCCGGCCGGAACGGCCCCGTCTGTGCGAACGTGTGAGCCAGGGCGAAGGGGGTGCCGGCCACCATGCCCTGGCGCGCCCAGTCGGCGGGGGTGTCGACGTGCAGCAGTTCGGCGTCCTCGCGCAGGCCGGGCAGCAGCCTGTCCTGCACGATGTCGAGCAGGCCGTCAGCGTAGTTGTCGCCGGTCGCCGACCAGTCGACACTGCCGCGCGACAGGTTCGGTGCCGGCGCCAGCACATAGAGCAGGTCGCGGCCGTCGGGGGCCAGGCTCGGATCGCCCGCCGTCGGGCGGGTGACCAACAATGACGGGTCCGTCATGAGCCGGCCGTCGTTGATGATGTCGGTGAAGGTCTGATCCCAGGCGCTGCCGAACAAGATGGTGTGGTGTGCCGGGGCCGGTGCGGGTGCGGCGCGGCAGCCGACGTGCAGCACCACCGCCGACGGTGCCGCGCGCAGTCCGAGCAGCCTTCGCGGCTGCCTGCCCAACAACTGGTAGGTCTGCGGCAACTCGGTGGTCAGCACCGCGGCGTCGCAGGCGATGCGTTCGCCTTGTGTGGTGTGGACCGCGGTGATCCGGTCGCCGCTGAGGTCCAGCGCGGTGACGGCCGCACCGTAACGGAACCGCACCCCGGCATCGGCGGCCGCCGCGGCCAGCGCGTCGGGCAGAGCCCGCACCCCGCCGCGGGGGAAGAACACCCCCGCGACCGTGTCCATGTAGGCGATCACCGCATAGACCGCCAGCGCCTGTTTCGGCGCGACACCGGCGTAGAGCGACTGGAAGGTGAACACCCGGCGCAGCCGCGGATCGCTGATGTGGCGCTTGACCATGGTGTCCCACCGGCGGAACCCGCCGATTGCCGCGAGTCGGGCCAGGCGGACGTTGAGCAGCGACAGCGGGGAGTCGAAGTTCGAGGAGATGAAGCCGTCGAACTCCGTGCGGTACAGCCGGTCCAGCCAGTCCCGCAAGCGCCGGTAGCCCGCCGCCTGCTGCGGTCCGGCGAACTCCCGCACCGCTGCGGTCATGCGATCGGCGTCGGTGTGCACGTCGATGGCGGCGCCGTCGGCGAACATCGCCCGGTAGGCCGGGTCCACCGGCTGCAGATCGAGCCGCTGCGAACGGTCTTCACCGACCGCGGCGAACACGTCGTCGATGATGTCGGGCATGGTGAGCACCGTCGGCCCGGTGTCGATCCGGTAACCGGCGATGTCGCGCCGGCCGGCCCGCCCGCCCGGCCAGGGATGCTTTTCCACGACCGTGACCTCGCGACCCCGCCCGGCCAGGTGCAGTGCCGCGGAAAGCCCGGCGAATCCGGCACCGACGACGACCACGTGGTCGGTGCGCCCCCGCATCATGCGCATGGTGAGCCTCTCATGCCGCCCGCTGCGTGCACACGCCGGCCATGTCGACCAGCGCGTCTCCGATTGTGCCACCGATCCCGCTGTGGTCCAGGGCTTTCCGTGCCGCAGCGACACGCTCGGCGATCAGCTGCTCGATCCATTGCACCGCTCCGGTGGACAGGATCAGGTTGCGCCAGCGCTCGACGGCGGACGCGTCGAGCCGGTTCTCGCCCATCAGCTCCCGGAACTGCCGGCGCGTCGCAGCGTCGGCCAGCTGGTGGGCGGCGACCACGACGCTGGTCGCCTTGCGTTCGAGCAGGTCCCCACCGCTGGGTTTGCCCGTCACGGTAGGGGCGCCGAACACTCCCAGGATGTCGTCGCGCAGCTGGAACGCCTCGCCGACGGCACAGCCGTAGTCGCCGAGTCCCTCCAGCACGCGCTCGTCGCAGCCGGCCATCGCGGCGCCGATCTCCAGCGGGCGGCGCACCGTGTAGTTGCCCGACTTCAGCCGGGCGACGGTCAACACGGACTCCATCGTGGGCAGGTCGCGCAGGTCGTTTGCCAGATCGGCGAACTGGCCGACGGCCAGCTCGCTGCGCATGGCGTCGTAGCGCGGCCACGCCCGCTGCAACTGGTCGGCCGCGAGTCCGCAGTCCCGCAACATCTGTTCGGCCCAGATCAGACACAGGTCGCCGAGCAGGACCGCGGCCGACTCCCCGAAGCGGCGCGAAGAGCCGGACAGACTGCGTCCGCGATGCCAGTCGGCGAACTGGACGTGTGCCGCGGGCCGGCCCCGCCGGGACGCCGAATCGTCCATCACGTCGTCCTGGAGCAGGGCGAACGCATGCAACAACTCCAGGCTGCCGGTTGCCGACAAGGCCGCGGCGTCCTCCGGTGCGCCGCACAGCCAGCCCAGGTACATGAACGTCGAGCGCAGGCATTTGCCGCCGTCGAGGAACTGCAGCAGGACCGCGCCGGCGACGTCGATGCCCGATGGGGGCAGCTCCTCGGCGCACCGCTCGGTGACGAAGTCGGTGACCGCGGCGAGCACCGCTTGCCGCAGTCCGGTCCGCCAAGCGTCCAACTGCGCGATTCCGGGTGCTGCGGACGGGCCGGCGCCCACGGCGTCCACCGACGAGCCTGTGGTGACGTCGTTCTGGGCAACCTGGGTGAGCCTGCGGTTCCGACGGCTCAGGTTCACGCGATGTCCCCCTCTGAGGAAAAAGCAACACCATGGCCCCACGTTGGGCTGGTGGATCGGCCAGCGGGCCGGACGTCGTGTCATTCAGTTACTTAAACATTAACCTAATGAATTAGCCGATGCAGCGCCACAGTTGTTCTCCACGGGGAGCGAGGCCGCGATCGGAGCCTGGACCCCGGCCCGAGCAACGGTCTCGTGGGCGCAACCGCGCCGTGGCGGCAAAGCCGACCGTGTCCGAGAGCCGCGGGCCGTTTGTGTCCTTCGCATTGCTTTTCATCGATTTTTCATCACCGGTCCCCGGCGAACCGATACTGTCTGACGCCGTGTCGTACACAGTATTTGAACCCGAACTGGTGGCGATGGCGGCGTCGCAGGCGGCCGACATCGGATCGTCGCTGCGTTGCGCCTACAGCGCCGCGGCGGCCTCGACCACCTCGGTGGCGAGCGCTGCCCACGACGAGGTGTCGGGCGCCGTTGCGGCAGTCTTTTCCGCTCACGCCCAGCAGTTCCAGACGCTGGGCTCGCGGGCAGTGCAGTTTCACGACCAGTGGATGGCGACGCTGCAGGGAACGCGAAGCGCGTACGCGAGTGCCGAGGCGACCAGCGCCTCCAGCCTGGGATCGGTGGAGAAAGCGATCACCGAGGTGCCGTGGTTCTCGCCGGTGAAAGACCTGACCGGGCGGCCGCTGTTCGGCAACGGCGCCGACGGGGCCACCGGCACCGGGCAGGCCGGCGACCCGGGAGGCTGGTTGATCGGCAACGGCGGCAACGGGGCCACCGGTGGGTCCGGTGCGGCGGGCGGGGCCGGCGGTAACGGCGGCCTGCTCATCGGCAACGGCGGCAACGGCGGCACCGGTGGGTCCGGTGCGGCGGGCGGGGCCGGCGGCAACGGCGGCTGGTTGATCGGCAACGGGGGCAACGGGGGCAACGGGGGCGCCGCGGTCGCCGACGTCAACGGTGGCAATCCCGGCGCGGGCGGCATGGGCGGCAGACCAGGGCTGTTCGGTCACGCGGGAATCGCCGGCCAGAACGGCGCTGCGCTGAGCGGCGGCGGGACGGGCGGCGGGACAGGTGGCGGGACGGGCGGCGGGACAGGTGGCGGCGGAACCCCCACCGTGATCTCCGATCAGTACGGGTCGACGACGATCCAGAACGCCTACGTGGTCCAGAACAACGCCTACAACATCGGCTCGG
>NZ_JBYCLC010000188.1:0-3084 GCF_057473685.1 Mycobacterium sp. TH-M116
GCCGGGCAAGCACGATTGGCCGTTCGCGGACCGGGCCTTCGCGGCCGCGCTGCCCTGGCTGGCGGGTCGACTGGGCACGCCGGGGGTTGCGCGCACATCCTTGCCCCCTGCGTCCGCCACTGCAGTGGTGGTCCCGGCCCAGCATTCCAGCACCCACCGGCGCTAGCGGCGAGCGCTCACGCAGTCCCGGCGAATCAACCGATCCCGGCCCCGGATGCGACAGCTGCGGCGACGCGAGACATAAACGTCTGCGACGCCATACGGCGTGTCGTCGCAGACGTTTATGTGTCGCGGAAAGATTGGTCAGGCCGTGACTTTGCGCCGGCGGCTGGGTCGCCGCGGGGCGCGCACCGGAGCACGGCCGATGACCTCGGCGAGGAACTTGCCGGTGTAACTTTCCGGGACCGCGGCGACGTCCTCCGGCGTGCCCTGCGCGACAACCGTTCCGCCCCCGGAGCCGCCCTCGGGGCCCATGTCGACGATCCAGTCCGAGGTCTTGATCACGTCCAGGTTGTGCTCGATGACGATGACGGTGTTGCCTTTGTCGACGAGGCCGTTGATGACGTTCAGCAGCTTGCGGATGTCGTCGAAATGCAAACCGGTGGTGGGTTCGTCGAGGATGTAGACGGTCCGTCCGGTCGAGCGCTTCTGCAGTTCGGCGGCCAGCTTGACGCGCTGCGCCTCGCCGCCGGACAGCGTCGGCGCGGGCTGGCCGAGCCGCACATATCCCAGCCCGACGTCGACCAGCGTGCGCAGGTAGCGGTGAATGCCGCTGATCGGTTCGAAGAACTCGCACGCTTCCTCGATCGACATGTCCAGCACTTCGGCGATCGTCTTGCCCTTGTAGTGCACCTCGAGGGTTTCCCGGTTGTAGCGGGCGCCGTGGCACACCTCGCACGGCACGTACACGTCGGGCAGGAAGTTCATCTCGATCTTGATGGTGCCGTCGCCGGTGCACGCCTCGCAGCGGCCGCCCTTGACGTTGAACGAGAATCGGCCGGGCTGGTAGCCGCGGACCTTGGCCTCGGTGGTGGCCGCGAACAGGGTGCGGATCTTGTCGAAGACACCGGTGTAGGTGGCCGGGTTGGACCGCGGGGTGCGCCCGATCGGCGACTGGTCGACCCGCACCAGCTTGTCGAGGTGGTCCAGCCCGGTGACCCGGGTGTGGCGACCGGGGACCTGGCGCGCGCCGTTGAGCCGGTTGGCCAGCACCGCGGCCAGGATGTCGTTGACCAGTGTGGACTTGCCCGACCCCGACACGCCCGTCACCGCGGTCAGCACACCCAGCGGGAATGCCACGTCGATGCCCCGCAGGTTGTGCTCGCGCGCGCCCACCACCGTCAACTGCCGGCGCGGGTCGACGGGCCGGCGCACGGCGGGAACCTCGATGCTCTCCTTGCCCGCCAGGTAGGCGCCCGTCAGCGACTCCTCGTTGGCCAGCAACTCGCTGTAGGTTCCGCTGTGCACGATGCGGCCGCCGTGTTCGCCGGCCCGTGGGCCGATGTCGACGACCCAGTCGGCGTGGGCGATGGTGTCCTCGTCGTGCTCGACGACGATCAGGGTGTTCCCCAGATCCCTTAAGCGCGTTAGTGTTTCGATGAGGCGGCGGTTGTCGCGCTGATGCAGGCCGATGGACGGCTCGTCGAGCACGTAGAGGACCCCCACCAGGCCGGACCCGATCTGGGTGGCCAGCCGGATGCGTTGCGCCTCGCCGCCGGACAGCGTCCCCGCCGCCCGCGACAGCGACAGGTACTCCAGCCCGACGTCGAGCAGAAAGCCCAACCGCGACTGGATCTCCTTGAGCACCTGTCCGGCGATGGCCTGCTCACGCGACCCGAGGGTGAGGGTGTTCAGGAAGTCCGCGCAGTCCGAGATCGACAGCTCGCAGACCTCGGCGATGGACTTCTCCCCGTGCTCCCCCGCGGCCAGCGTCACCGCCAGGATCTCCTGCTTGAGCCTGGCGCCCCCACACTCCGGGCAGGGCACGTCACGCATGAAGCCCTCGTAGCGCTCCTTCATCTGCTCGGATTCCGTCTGCGCCATCTTGCGCTGCAGGAACGCCAGCACGCCTTCGAAATCGGCGTAGTAGGAGCGGGTCCGCCCGTACCGGTTGCGGTAGCGCACGTGCACCTGATGGTCGGAGCCCTCCAGGATCGCCTTGCGCGCCTTGGCCGGCAGCTTGCGCCACGGCGTGTCGACGTCGAAGCCCAGCTCCTCGCCGAGACCGGCCATCATCCGGGTGAAGTACTCCGCGGTGTTACCGTTCGACCACGGCGCGACGGCGCCTTCGGACAGCGTGCGGTCCGGGTCGGGGATCACCAGCTCGGGGTCGACCTCCTTGCGGATGCCCAGGCCCGAGCACTCGGGGCACGCCCCGTAGGGCGAGTTGAACGAGAACGAGCGCGGCTCCAGGTCGTCGACGGCCAGCGCGTGCCCGTTGGGGCAGGCCAGCTTCTCGGAGAACCGCTGCTCGCGGGGACGGTCGTGCTCGTGGGCCCGGTCATCGGGGAACTCCAGCACCACGATGCCGTCGGCGAGGCTCAGCGCCGTCTCCACCGAGTCGGTGAGCCGCTGCTTGGCGGTGGCCTTGACGGTGAGGCGGTCGACCACCACCTCGATGTCGTGCTTCTCCTGTTTCTTCAGCTTGGGCGGGTCGGTCAGCGGGTGCACGACGCCGTCGACCCGCACCCGGCTGTAGCCCTGCCCGTTCAGCTTCTCGAACAGGTCGGCGAACTCACCCTTGCGGGTGCGCACCACCGGCGCGAGCACCAGGAACCGGGTGCCCTCGGGCATCGCCAGCACCTGGTCGACGATCTGCTGCGGGGTCTGGCGCGCGATCCGCTCCCCGCAGACCGGGCAGTGCGGTGTGCCCGCGCGCGCGTAGAGCAGCCGAAGGTAGTCGTAGACCTCGGTGATGGTCCCGACCGTCGAGCGCGGGTTGCGGTTGGTCGACTTCTGGTCGATCGACACCGCCGGCGAGAGGCCCTCGATGAAGTCGACGTCCGGCTTGTCCATCTGCCCCAGGAACTGCCGCGCATAGGCCGACAGCGACTCGACGTAGCGGCGCTGCCCCTCGGCGAAGAT
>NZ_JBYCLC010000189.1:0-1600 GCF_057473685.1 Mycobacterium sp. TH-M116
GGGTCCGCGCTTGACCGCCAGCCGCCGGGCCCCGCATGAGGAACCGCATCGAGCGGATCGCCATGAGCACCGGAGGCGGGGACGCGCCCGGGCTCAACGCGGTCATGCATGCGGCCACCCTGGCCGCACGGAACCGTGACTGGGAAGTCGTCGGGATCCGCGACGGCTTCAACGGCCTGCTGACCCCGGACGACTATCCCGACGGCGGGCTGATCGAGCTGACCCGTGACCGGGTGCGCGGCATCATCCACCAGGGCGGCACGATCATCGGAACCACCAATCGCGGCAATCCGACGGCTTTCCCGGTGCGCCGGCCCGACGGCACCTGGGTTGAGGTGGACCGCACGGGGGAGCTGATCGACCGGTTCGCCGAGCACCGGATCGACGCGCTGATCCTGGCCGGCGGTGACGGGTCGATGTCGATCGGCCAACGTCTGCACGACGCCGGGCTGCGCCTGGTCGGGGTGCCCAAGACGATTGACAACGACCTTGACAAGACCGTTGCGACGTTCGGGTTCGACACCGCCGTCGACTTCGCCTCGCAGTGCATCGACCGGCTGTTCACCACCGCCACGTCGCACGGCCGGATCATCGTCGTGGAGGTGATGGGGCGCTACGCGGGATGGATCGCACTGAACGCCGGCATGGCGTCTGGGGTGCATGCGATCCTGATCCCGGAGATTCCGTTCGATCTCGAACCGGTGGCCGCGTTGGTCGCCGACCGAGAACGGCACGGCGCGAAGTTCTCCATCGTCTGCGTCGCCGAGGGTGCACGGCCGGTCGGTGGGGACTTCTCGATCGTGGGCAGGTCGCCGGGGCAGGCCGAGCGGCTCGGCGGCATCGGCGACAAGGTGGCCGTCGCGCTCGAGGCGATGACCGGGCGCGAGGCCCGCACGGTCGTGCTCGGCCACCTGCTGCGGGGCGGTTCGCCCACCGCGTTCGACCGGTTGCTCGGCCTGCGGTTCGGCGCGGCCGCCGTGCGGGCCCTCGACGAGGGGCGCGACGGCGTGATGGTTGCCCTCGACCCGCCGACGGTCGACTACGTTCCGCTCGCCGAAGCCACCAGGCGGCAGAAGACGGTCCCGCTTGACTGCGACTCGCTGCTGACCGCGCGCGACATGGGGATCAACTTCGGCGATGAGATGCCCGGCCACACCACGATCGGGCGATGACGCCCGGGCCGTGTCATCGCAGCGGCGCCGGCTGCTGTTCGAGCTCGAGGATCTTGCACATGGTGTCTTGACCGACCACCCGATTTGAGGAAAACCTTGCCGGGCCAGGCGTTCTTTCCGCCGATGAGTGGCACGTCGGCGATCCCGATCTCGGCGATGCCGATCTCGTCGATCGAGCTGTTCGCAGAAGTGAATGCCGGTGAACTCGACCGTGATCTTCCCGGGCATCTTCTCAGGATTCCTCTCTGGTGCGTCACACGGCTTTCGGAAGCGGGCTTGCGCGGCCAAACCGCTTGGGCGTCAGGCGATGACGCCATGGCGGCTCGCGCTCCCGCAGAGCATGCGTTTGGCATCGAAGGTGAGGACTTCCGGCCCTGATCGCGGGCGCTGCCGTGGCGGACAGTGATGGGATGGAGCAGTTGACCGTC
>NZ_JBYCLC010000190.1:0-2293 GCF_057473685.1 Mycobacterium sp. TH-M116
CTGCGCCGAACGCACCAACCCCCACACCGCCGCACCCGCCAAATCCCCCACGTCCTCCCCCGGCAACGCCACCGCACCCCGCGTCGACACCACCAGCACACCCGTGTCGCGCTCGGTGACCCAGGACTGCACGACGGCCAGCGCCTGGTGCGTGCGCGCGTACACGTCGGCTACCGGGAGCACTTCGGCCGCAACGGATTCGAAGACCTCGTTGACGTGGGCCTCGTTCTCGGCAGCCGGCGTCGACGAAGCCGGCGACCAGATCAGCTCGAAGAGCCGGTCCGGGGACGAACCCGAGACCGCCGCCCGCAGCTGCCGATCGCTGACCGGCCGGGCCACCATCGCACCCACCGACAACACCGGCAGGCCCAGCCCGTCGGCGAGCTCGATCGACACGGCGGACTGCCCGGCGGGCGCGATCCGGACCCGCACCGCCGATGCGCCGGCCGCGTGCAGCGACACGTTCTGCCACGAGAACGGCAACAGCACTTCGCTCGTCCGCGGGCCGGTCCGGTCGGCCACGACCAGCGCGTGCATCGCCGCGTCGAGTAGCGCCGGGTGCATCCCGAAACCGTTGACACCACCGGCGGCGTCGGGCAGCTGCACCTCGGCGAACACCTCGTCGCCGCGAACCCATGCCGCGGTCAATCCCCTGAACGCCGGGCCGTAGCCGTATCCACGGGCCGCGAGCCGCTCGTATCCGCCGCCAGAGTCCACGGCGACGGCGCCGGCCGGCGGCCACACCGACAGGTCCGCGCTGGGCGCCACCGATCCGGAGCCCAGCATGCCCTCGGCGTGGCACACCCAGTCCGATCCCGGGGCCGCGCCGGCGCGGGAATACACCGAAACGCTGCGCCGTCCCGAATCCTCAGGGGTGCCCACCACGACGTGCAGCGCCACGGAATCCCCGGGAGCGGGCAGCAGCAACGGCGCCCGCAGCGTCAATTCGTCGACGACCGGGCAGCCGACTTCGTCGCCGGCGCGGATCGCCAGCTCGACGAAACCGGCACCGGGGAACACCGGCACCCCGCAGACCGTGTGGTCAACCATCCACTCGTGCGCGCCGGGTGCCAGGCGGCCCGTCAGCACCACCCCGCCGGAGGCCGGCAACTCCACGACCGCACCGAGCAAGGCGTGGTCGCCCGCACCCAGCCCCAGACCGGCGGCATCGGCCCCGAAGCCCTCGTTCGAGAGCCAAAACCGGCGCCGCTCAAAGGCATAGGTCGGCAGCTCGACGAAGTGTGCCCCGTCCAATGCACCGCGCCAATCGACGCCCACGCCCGCAACGAACGCGGTGGCGGCCGACGCGAAAAAGCGGTCCAGTCCACCCTCTTCGCGGCCCAGGGTGGGGACCACGATCACGGCGGCATCGTCGCCGGCGCACTCGTTGCAGGTGTCCTCGATCCCGGCGATGAGTGCCGGATGCGGGCTGGATTCGATGAACGTGCGGTAGTTGTGCTCGCAGGCGCTGCGGACGGCCTGCTCGAACTGCACGGTCTGACGGATGTTGCGGTACCAGTATTCGGCGTCCAAACCCGCTGTGTCGATGCGGCTTCCGGTCACCGTGGAGAAGAAGGCGGTACGTGAGGAACGCGGCTCGATACCCGACAGCGCCTCGATGAGTTCCGCGCTGATGGCTTCGACCTCGACCGAATGCGACGCATAGTCCACCTCGATCCGGCGGGTGCGCAGCCCCTGGTCGGCGCAGATCCGTATCAGGTCCTCCAGCGCGCCCACTTCGCCCGAGACCACCACCGCGGCAGGGCCGTTGACTGCCGCGATCCCGATGCGTTCACCATAGGGCGCCGACAACTCCCGCGCCCGTTCGGCGCCGCAGGCGATGGACAGCATGCCACCGGGACCGGCCAGCGACCGCAACAGCTTGCTGCGCAACGTCACCACGCGGGCGGCGTCGGGCAGGGACAGCGACCCGGCGACGCAGGCCGCGGCGATCTCGCCCTGCGAGTGTCCGATCACGGCGTCCGGGCTGACGCCGACGGACTTCCACAACTCGGCCAGCGAGACCATCACCGCGAACAGCACCGGCTGGACGACGTCGACGCGGTCGAGGCCCGGGGCGTCCGGCGCCCCCCGCAGCACGTCGATCAGCGACCAGTCGACGAACTCCGAGAAGGCCTCCGCGCACTCCGCGATGCGCTGCGCGAAAACAGGCGCAGTGGAAAGCAATTCGACACCCATGCCCAGCCATTGGGAGCCTTGGCCGGGGAACACGAACACGGTCTTGCCCGCCGGTGTGGCGCTGCCCCGGATCACCGAACCCGCCAGGTCGTCA